>JAQVKX010000105.1 GCA_028694425.1 Candidatus Gastranaerophilales bacterium | reverse complement strand
ATATGTTTTAGTAATTTATTTAGCGTTGATGATGATTTCGTCAATGTTAAACCCTCCTCAATACACTTGTATCGTAGGAGGGTTCTTTTTTACACCCCTATTTTCATGATACTAAATCTTTACTTTTAGCTAAAATTTCATTTTTTAATTAAAATTTCAATTAACTTTTCTAAATAATAGGATGGATTTTTTAAAGTTAGGGAGCTTTTTTGCCGAAGAAATATTTGTACTCATGGAAAAAGGGGAAATTAATTCATGGCTAGGATAATTGAAAACGAAACCGGTCGAAGAATAGTTAAAATGTCTGTTGACGATATTATTAGTATTGTAAAAGAGTACCAACGCATTGTTCAAAACCCTAAGACTTATGAGGGAATAAGGATGGCTCTATCGAAAGCTTGTATGTATCTGCCTGAGGAAGTTTAAAAACCACGCATCTACGCATCTTGTCTTCTTCTTTTCACATTTCACATTTCACATTTTGCTTTTTGCTTTTTACTATTCTATAATACTGTCATGAAAAAAATTTGTTTATTACTTACGGTTATTTTATTTTCGGCAAGTTGTGTATCGGCTCAAGGCAATCGATACTCTGATTTTTTTGATAAATTAATGAACAAACCGACCGCACAAGAAAGGCTTGCACCGGTAAAGGCTTCGGTAGATGATGCTTTGACCCCTAATGAACAAGCGATTTTGCTGTATAATGAAAATAATTTAAAAGCAGCTCTTGATGTTTTGACAGCAATAAAAGAAGCTGACAGAACGCCTGAAGATTGGCTTTTAATCGGGAATATTCTTCAAGATCAGGAAAAAATTTCTGATGCGATTTTTATGTACCAGCGAGCAATTGTTGTAAACCCTAAGTTCTACAAAGCTTATTACAACCTTGGAAATATTTACCTTGAACAAGAAAAGCCTTATTTGGCAATAGAAAATTACCGGCAAGCAAACAAGGCTGACAATACATTTCCTTATGCTTATTATAATTTGGGCTGTGCTTACTTAAAAATCGGTAATCTAAGAAAAGCTAAAATTGCTTTTCTTAAGGCAATTGAGTTAAAAAATACCGAACCGAATTTTCATTATAATTTAGCATATACTTACAAAATGTTAAATAAACCTAAATTATCCAAAAAATACTTAGAATTTTATAATAAATTAATGAACGGTGAAAAATAAAAAGGAGGCAACGCCTCCTCAATTACAACCATCATCAAATCTCTGTGGCAAATTTGCCCTCTCTTTTTCTCTCTTATTGCGGTTGGTTCCACAATGAATCTCTAAACTTGTTTGTATTTGCTGTAGAATCAACAGACAATGTTACATTACTCGGAGTAAATATAAAAACCATATCTCCGACTTTTTGCGGTTTACCGTTTATGGCATGAGCTGCTCCGCAAACAAAGTCAATTGTTCGTTGAGACTGTTCTTTGTCTAAAAGATGCAGATTTAAAACAATCGTTTTTCTTTCTTTTAAATTGAGAACAATTTGTCCTGCTTCTCCGAAAGAACGAGGTTCAATAACCATAACCTCATATCCTCTGTAATTAGGATGCGTAACAACTTTTAAATCAGCTTTTTCATTCCTTTCGCTTCGATAGTTGTTTGCATATGCGGGAGCAAGTGCAAGATTATTCTCAACCGGATAATCCATTTCCAGCTCTTCCGCCATTTCTTCAAATATATTTTCTCTGTTTTCAAATCCTGATGTCAAAAAACCGACTAACGATTTAATTTTTTCTGAAACTGCCACTATTTTTCCTCCAAGTTCTTACTGACTAAATAATTTTCTTCCTACCCTTATCATTGTAGCTCCTGCCACAACTGCCTCTTTATAATCACCGCTCATTCCCATTGAAATTTCTTTCAATTTGCAGTCAAATTTTTTTTCTAAAGTGTCCCTTAATTTAACAATATCCTCAAATAATTCAATTAATTTTTGTCTCTCCAAGTCTAAAGGTGCCATATTCATTAAACCGACAATTTCAAGCCCCTTCAATAATCTTATTTTACCAAAGTTTTCAAAAATTTCCTCCTTCGAAAAGCCGAATTTTTGTTCTTCATTTGCATTATTTACCTGCAACAAAATTTTCTGTATTATACCGAGTTTTAAAGCCTCTTCGGAAATGCTTTGAGCCAGTTTTAAAGAATCTACGGAATGAATGTAATCAAAATTACCTACCGCTTTTTTAACTTTATTTGTTTGCAAGTGTCCGATTAAGTGAAATCTCGAGTTATCTCTGATGTACTTGGGCAATTTGTTGATTTTTTCAATCGCTTCCGAAACTCTTGATTCCCCAAAGTCTCTTAATCCTGCCTGATAAGCTTCTTCAATCTTACTTCCATCAAAGTATTTTGTAACTGCAATAATATTGGGTGTATAAGGTACAATGTCTTCTTTTATTTTTAAAAGATTTTCTTCTATTTTGTTCATAGCTTTCCCGTCTGCACAAAAGCATTCCCAAAAGCAAAACCCTTACTTAATTATATTCCATCTTACATGTTTGGACAAATATTTGTTTATTAGCCCCGGAAGCGGATTTCAAATTCACCCCAAATCCATGAAAAATCATGGTTTTAGGGCGAATTAATATTTCTTTATATTTCTTAATGATTGCTTAATATTTTGAAATCCTTGACCTATTTGAGGCATGCCTAATTGGTGAATAGTGAATAGTGAATAGAAGAGTAAAAGTTAAGATAGTTAAACGGTGAGTAATTACAAAATACGCACCGTTCACCATTTACTATTCACCATTCACTATTTATTATCTACCCATATTAACAATTGTACTCATGACATCACTTGATGTCGTAAATACTCTTGAATTTGCTTCGATTGCACGTTGGGCTAAAATCATATTTGATAATTCCTCCGAAAGGTCAACGTTTGATGCTTCCAGATAGCCTGATTTGATTTTACCGGAGCCCATCTGTCCGCCGACGGTAAATATAATATCACCTGCATTTGGTCCGTCTTCATACAAGTTATTACCTACGGAAAGCAAACCGTTTGTATTTGTTACCGTTGCTGTCTGAATTACGAAATTTGCAGGAACTGCAACGTCAGAGTCAACTGTTAAACTGTCTCCCGATATACTTACACCTTCTTTTGTTGTGTAAACAAATTCGTATTTAGCACCATTTAGGAAAACAGACAATGTGCCTCCGTTTGCATAAGTTGCCTGAATTGAACCGTCAGAGTTAATTGCTTCACTATTTACGGAAGTTGCTTGTGCGGCACTTGTTACATCGGTAATGGAGCAAGTATAATCCAATATTTTACTTACGTAGGTATTATCTGTAGTTATAGTAGCGTTTCCTATTTCAGTTTGAGTTACAAAGTTTGCGGTATCTGATGTACTGCCGAATGATAATGCTGATACGCCTGCTGCCGCACCTCCGTCATATGTCATAGTTGCCGTGTCAATATCAAATATCATCGTACCGTCAGCACAAGATACATCTGCAGCCGCAATAACATAAGTATGTCCGCCGTAGGAATGTGTACCGTTTATTTGACCTTCGATCACACTTGCAAGGTTGTTCATATTTCCGGCAAGGGATGCTGTATTGAGGGTTATAGTTAACGGTATTGTATGAGTACCGTCGGTTACGGTAATAGTAAAATCACCTGTTGTAAGGGCATTGTCTACGTTATTTAAGGCAGATACCAATTGTGTTCCTATATTTGCATTTCCTTCAACAACCGCAATAATTGAAGTAGGTACATAAACGGTAGAACTTGAACTGGTTGAAGATAATATTGAATCTGTACCTAAAACTTTAAAACCTTCTGCAGTTACCAAGTTTCCGCTATCGTCGAAAGAAAAGTCTCCTGCTCTTGTATAGTAAGTTTTGCTGTCGGTTCCTTCTACAGTAAAGAATCCTGAACCTTGAAGCATAAGATCTGTTGATTGACCTGTTGAAACGGCACTGCCTGTTGAAAAATCCTTATTTATTGAACTTACCTGAGTACCTACGCCAATTTGAATAGGGTTTGTACCACCTGAAGAACCTGATGCAACACTACCGTAAGATATTGTTGTTGAATAAACATCAGAAAAGTTAACTGATGATGCTTTAAAAGCCGTTGTATTAATGTTTGCAACGTTGTTTGAAATAACTTCCAAATCCATTGATGCTGCGTTAATACCGCTCATTGCGGTGTAAAGTGGTTGTGACATTTTTCTCCTCCTTTTGTCTTTTTTATGTTTAATTACTTTTTATATTATTATGTTTCACTTGCTGCAGTTGATTCGTAATCATATGAATACAGTAAGTATTTTAGCGGATAAACTGTTCCGTCTACGCTTATACCGGAATTTTCTCCGTCTAAGTAAGCGGCTTCGACTTTTCCGTATATTACACTTTCAGGATCATTAGGATCTGTTAATACAACACCCTTACCTACAAGCGAGGATGCTGATTGTTCTCCCGTGAATTTTGAAAGCATAATATCCATTTCCATAGTAGTATTTAATTGCGAGAACTGGCATAATTGAGTTACAAATTCAGAGTTGTCTTGCGGATTCATAGGATCTTGGTATTGAAGCTGTTGAGTTAACAGGCTTAGAAAATCCGATTGGGTTAAGTTTGCGGATTCTGAACCGGTTATGGTATCTGTTGACGCCAGCATCGCCGTTGTATAGTTTTTCATACTTGTAATTTGATCTGAAATCGTTGTCATAACTTCCTCCCGAATATATTTGTTAAACTTTATAATCTACTTGTCCTGTATGTAAACTTATCGGAGTATTTTCTTCCGGTTCCGAATTTGTTTCATTTTCTGTCGTAATATTATTTCCAATTTCTTTATCAAAAGAATTATTATTTTGGTTTTGTCTTTGAGTATTATTTGAAAATTCTTGATTTAAGTCATTTTCTTGATTGTCTGTGGAAGAAAACATATCATTTGACTGTTTTTGGGTTTCTTCTACTTTTACATTTACATTGTTTACACCAACTCCATGATTGCTAAGGTTTTCTCTCAAACTGTTTATATTTTTGTCAAGAATTTCCTTGACTTGAGAGTTTTCCGTTGTCATTTGAGCTATTAAACCTTCTTTTGTATTAATAAGTTCTAAACTTATTTTTCCTAAATTTTCCGGTCTTAGGACAATTGTAATTTTTGTGGTTTCGCCGTTTTCAAAGTTCTTTGTATCCAATTGTTTATTAATTTGAGTTAAAATATCGGTTTGGCTTAATTCCTTTGTCGGCTGTACTTGTACCGTATTAGATGTTTGTACAAAATTTGTCTGACCTACAGATTCTGTAACCAGCGTAGGACTTGTGTTTTGCGAATTTTGAGAAATGCCTTCAAGTTGGATTTTTACAGCTTGTTCTTGGGCATTTTGTCCGGTCATAAAATTATTTGAATTTGTGTTTGTAGAATTTGAATTTTCAATGCTTATAACCTTTGCATTTGTTGCATTTAAAATATCCTGATTTAAAGATGTTTTATTCAAAGTATCTTTGGCTTTTTGTTTTAAATTATCACCCATAGCTTCTGTATTGGCATCTAAAACTAACGTTTCTGTTGTCGCTTGAATAATTGTTGTATCACCTGCTTTTTGAATGGTTGCATCAGGAAGTTGTTCCATAGTAATTGTAGTCATGGCAGGCTGTTCGATCTGAATATTTGATAATGCTTGTTGCGTTTGTGTTTGGAATTTTACAGCAGATTGCTCCTGTTTTATACCGGGTATTTCGTTATTTGAATTTTGTGTAAAGTCTTTATTAATATTATTTTTAACAACATTAACTCCTGTTTCAAGAATGTTAGTGATAAAATCAGGAATCGGCGTTGTATTTTTCATTTTCATTACATCCACCTTTGTTTCTGTTGATTTTTCAACAGTTGTGCTTGGTTTTACGGTTTCTGTGTTTGTATTTGAAATATTAACAAAATTTTCTACCATTCCTTCAAAATTTGTATTTTCTGCCTTGGTTACACCGGATTTATCTAAGATGTTTTCCGTTTCTGCATCTGTCGTTTTATCATTTTTAAGACTTTCTACTGGTGGTTTAACATCTTCAGGTAATTCTTTAACATCTTCAGGTAATTCCGTAGCAGGTTTTGCAATAATGGGTTCAGGGATTTTTATTCCCGTCTCTTTACTATCTACTGTAATCATATCTGCTTGCTCTTTACTTTCGCTTGTGTCCTCAACATTTTCATTTGTATTTGCGGTCTCGGTTACTTTTTTATTTTCGTTTTCAATGGTTGTTTCTGCTTTTTCAACAGTATTATCATCTGTGTTATCTTCAGATGAATTATTATCATTTTCTTCCTTTAAATCTTTATCTGAAATTTTATTTTCGCTGTCTGTATTTTCATTTTTTTCGACAGTGTTTTCAGGGTTTATGTCAGTGGTATTTTTTACATCATTGTTTTGGATTGTTTGATTTTTTTTATCATAAGTTTTATTTACACTTTCAAAAACGTTTGCAAAATCAGAAGAATTATCCATATAGGACTTTTCCTTCGTATTTGAAGATGTATCTAAATATGAAATTATATTTACTGTTGAGTTTTCTGCCATTTATTTTCCTACCCGTTTCTAGACTGCGACTCTTCTGAATCTTGTTGAAGCTATATCGTCAATTTCTTTTGCTTGTACGTATTCGTAATGCCGGTAAAATTTTCTTTCTTGAGTTTCTTTTAATTTTTCAAGAATTTTAACTTCTTTAAGAGCTTCTGTTACTTCTAACTGTTTGAATCGAAGCAAGTATTCCGTTTTTTCAATGATTTTTTCCTGATTTTTTGCTTCCACAATCATTTTGCCCAAAAAGTCTTTATAGTTTGTAACCTCCATAATGTTCAGTTCCTGTCCGCTTTGATAAATATTCTCAAGAGAATTCCTGACATTATTTTGTTTCAAAATAAGGCTTTCGAGATATTCTTTTTGTTCGTTAAGTTTAGCAATAACAGCGGCCATTTCTCGCCGCTTATCCTCAAGTTTTTTTTCGCGTATTTCAAGGACGGTCTGCAACCTGAACGAATACTTTTTCAAAATACCTCTTCCGCAATAAATCTATTAATACTTATTATTAGATTACATCATGTTTTGAGGCACTAACATCATGCAGAAAATGGATATTTGTAAGAAAAATCATCTCTTTAAGGGAAAAGGGAAATAAATGAAAAATTGAAAATGAAAAATAGAAAATCACTTTAATTTATAAGTTGATAAATCGATAAGTTTATTTTAAAAGTATCGTTTTGGATGAAAAGTTGAAAAGCTGAAGGGCTGAAATATTTTTAAAAATCATAAAATAATTAATTATTAAAATGGTCAATTTATTTGACACAACGTGCTTTAGTAGAAGTTACTGTTTTAAGCCAATAACTTTGAACGCCGGTTGGAAAATATTTAAACCATGGTGCATATATACTAAATTCTGTAGAAGTCCAATAATATCCCGACATATTTAATAGGTTTTTGATACCGGTATTTTTATTTGTTGCAGTCCATATTGATATTAATTCAACTTTACTTGGTAAATGCCAACCAATATCTTCACAAGCTTTCCTTGCTCCTGCCCAATAATTATCATCTGACATATATGGTTCTTCACTTATGGGCAAAAAACTCACGTTAGCTTTTGATACACACAAACTACCAACCTGCACACAGTCATCATTGCCCAGTACCGCATTGAGTTCGCCGATATCTTTTCCGACAACGTTCGGTTTTTGGTTGCCGTTTATGTCGTAAACTATCGCAACACATGCCGTTGTGTTGCCGGGGATGAAGCTTTTGCCCGTGCTTC
>JAQVKX010000104.1 GCA_028694425.1 Candidatus Gastranaerophilales bacterium | reverse complement strand
CTTTACCGCACATCGGGGGACAAAATAAAAGCTCAAATTCTAGAATCTTTAAATGATTTGGGATACAATTTCGATTATGATTTTCTTGAAGAACAATATAACACAACGAATTCGACGCATATTCAAGATATAATTATAGACATTATTTCACAATCAGAAGGGGCTCGAGCTTTAAGAAAACTACCTAAAATGTACCATAATACAAAGGACAATAATACAAGGCAACAAATAATTGAAAAAATCGATAAATTAGGAGAAAACGGAAAACTCGCAATTGCAGAATTATATAATAAAGCGTCTGAAACAGAAAAAATTAATTTTGAAAAATATAGATATTCATTCAGTTGATTCGGAGAAACACTCAATTTGATTATTTAAATTACAACGTTATATGGATATCCTTATTAAAATCTATCAATATTTTATTTTCTTCTATTCAATTGCAATAACCATTGGCTATCTAACTCTTGCAGTCTTAGGCTTTATCACTATACACAAAAGCAAAAGAAGATTCACTAAAGGCGAAGAGAGACTTTTAGATACTTCATCAGATATGCTACCGGGTATTTCTATCGTTGCGCCTGCATATAACGAAGAAAAAATCATCTTGGATAGTGTAAATTCATACCTTCATTTAGATTATCCTAAATTTGAAGTAGTTATAGCAAACGATGGAAGTAAAGACAAAACATTGGAGTTATTAATAGAAAAATATGAACTAATAGAGGTCCCTTTTTCATATATAGAGAAAGTTTATTGCAAACCGGTAAAAAAAATCTACAAATCAAAAAATCCTTTATACGATAATTTAACTGTTGTCGATAAAGTAAACGGAGGCACAAAAGCCGACGCGATGAATGCGGGTGTAAATGTTGCCAAATACGATTATTTTATCAATACCGATGTTGACTGTATTCTAGCCTCCGATACTCTAAAAAAAGTTATCCTTCCTGTTTTAGATTCTAAAACAAGAGTAATTGCGGTAGGGGCTACTATGCGAATGTCGAACGGCTGCTATGTGGAAAACGGTATAATATCAAGGGCGAAGCCGCCACAAAGTTATGTGCCCACATTTCAAGAAACCGAGTATCTTCGCTCTTATTTGGTTTCAAAAATGGGTTGGTCAATGTTGAACGCAATACCGAATGTATCAGGCGGTTTCGGTTTTTTTGATAAAGAAATTGTTATTAACGCCGGAGGATTCGACTCAGGATCTTATGCCGAAGATATGGATATGACCATACGGATGATTACATTTATGCGGGAGAGAAAATTGAAATACAGAATTACTCAAATTCCCGATACTTGCTGTTGGACGGAAGGCCCACCCAACATAAAAATTCTTAACAGACAACGAAGCCGGTGGGGAAGAGGGTTATTTCAGATATTTGTAAACCACAGAAGATTGCTGTTGAATACAAAATACGGGAGATTAGGAATGCTCATATTGCCTTATTCTTTTATTTTTGAGTTTTTAGCGCCTATTATCGAATTCACGGGTATTTTGTTTCTTATTTTCCTTCTTTTCACCAATCAGGTGAATCGAGATACGTTTTGGTTAATGATGCTGTTCGTATATATCGTAGGTGCAACTATTTCATTGGTAACTATTTCATACGATTTAAGCGTGAAAAGACAATTTAAAACAAATTTGGAATATTTACGTCTTATACTTTTCAGTTCTTTCGAAGCTCTTTTATACCACCCTTTTGTTGTTATCTTCAGTTTAAGAGGATATTTTCAGTTTCTTTCAAGGAGGCAACAGAAATGGGGCACGATGACCCGCCAAGGATTTGGGCAAACTCAAATAAGAACACAGGTTTAGTTGATTTAATAATAAATAAGAATATGAGAAAAATAATAGAGAACACTTTCTCTAACAGGCATATCTTTTTTAAGATACTTGTTCTTATTTTTCTATCCACCTTTTTATTTTCGGAGTTGCAAGCTCAAAATATACTCGATATAAAAGACCCTGATGAATATGTAGTAAGGGCTAACGAACTCTTTAACAGCGATGATTGGGAAAATGGAAAAAAGATTGTCGATGAAGGATTAAGTAAATATCCAAAGAATTCAGACTTAAGAATGTTATCAGGGAAATATTACCTGCACAAAAAAGAATACGACAGAGCCCGGTATGATTTGGTGAAATCATTGGATCATAATCCTAATAATGTCGACTCAAAACAACTGCTCGTAAATGTAGAGCAGGAAACTAAAAGATACTCAAGCGCCATCTGCTATGTAAATGAACTTTTAGAAGTTAACCCTTATTGGCGAGGGTTATGGCAAAGAAAAATTGATCTTTACGAACTTCAAGGAAATACGGTCGAAGCGAATCGTTTACGAAAGCGCCTTGCCCAAATATATCCAAATGACACAAAATTACAAAGCGATTATCAATATCACACGGAAATGCAGGCAATTGAAAATCGCAAACAAGGGAATATTGATGAAGCCATTGTTATGAGAGAAGAGCTACTAAAAGAAGACCCCAAAAACTTAGAGAACTCTCTAAGCCTTATTAATGATTACATCTTTGCCGGAGACAATTATAAAGCACTAAGCTATATAGATAGAACCTTAAATTACTTTCCTAATAATGAACAACTCGTATTAAAAAAAGCAAGTTTGCTATCGGAACAAAAACGTTACAATGAAGTGTTATCTTTATTGCAACAGCAAATGAGATATAGTAACAGCAGCAATGTACGACAACAGTATAATTATTATCTTTTGGAGGCCGCAAGAAATGCAAAAGACATAGAACCGTCCGTTTTATACGGGAAAATTCTCGATATGAACCCCGGAAACGAAGAGGCTTTTAATTTTGTGTATAATGACGCTATCGGTAAGAATCAATTTGAAGAAGCCTTATATCACCTAAACAGATACCGAAACGTAAGGGGTGAGTCCAAATCATTGTCTTTAAGGGAAATCAATGCGTATAAAATGTTAGGAAATAAATCAAAAGTTAGCTCTCTTACCGAGAAACTTTTTCATCAATACCCCACCGATACCGATATACGTGATGAATATGTGAAAATCAAATTTGAAAACGCCAAACAATCAACAACCGACCAAGATTACCTTGCAGCATTAAACCATTGGAAAGAAGTACTGCAATTTAGCGAAGACCCTGAAATAGTTCAAGCAGCGCGAAATGCCATATTCACTATTTATATCGAAAATTCGGACTACACCAACGCACTAAATATGTTAAACGAAATTATATCGTCAGACCCGGCAAATCCGAATTTGTTTGTGAAAAGATCCGATATATACTTCAAAATGAAACGCTATCATAATGCGATGAGCGATTTTGAAACAGCCATAAAATTAGTAGACAACGAAACAAAACCAAAATTTTTGGGAGGTTATGAAGATTTATTGATAGCGATAATTAAAGAACTAGACAATGAATTTAAGTACGAAGAATCAATGTCGGCGATAAAAAGATGGCTCGAAACAGACTCCCGAAATCTAAATGCGTTGCAATATGCCGTTAACCATTCTTATCGTATAAAAGACACAAAATCTATGCAAGAATATGCAGAACAGGGGATTGCGGCATATCCCGATGAATTGTTTTTTAAAATAAAATTGGCAGAACTCGAAGAGAAAAATACTGCAGATTATTCTGAATTATACGCAAATTTGCACAACGACCTTCGAAACAATAAGTATAACGAGAACCTAATCACTGCTTTTGCTCAAATCGCTGAAAATTACGGATTACAACTTATCAAGAGACAGAAAATACAAGAAAGTTTAAGTGTTCTTGATACTGCGCTCACCTATGCACCTAATAATAATTCACTTAAATATGCAAAGGGTGTGGCTTTCGAGAAAATCCATCAATACGATTCTGCTTATTATTATCAATCTTTTTATGTTCCTTCATACATCGAAGAAGATGACTTTAAACAATATCTTAAATTCTTAAATTACAAAAGTAACAAAAACGAGATCGTATTATCTCATTTGCGCAGCAGGCACGGCCACGACTACACCATAAGCAGCATATCCACAATTGAGTACAGCCGGTTTGAAGGTGTAAATACTTATACGGGAAGAATAAATTATGCGGGACGCCCCAACGGAAAAGGTTATCAAATACAAGGCGAATGGGACAGAATTTGGGGAAATAATTTTCGTACAGGAGTAAATGCAGCGTGGGCAAATCAATTCTTTCCCGTTATAGCTCTAAATGCTTCTGCATTTAAGTATTTATTCGACCATACGTGGGAAGGAGAAATAGGCGTTGGATACAGATATATAGATCAATCCGACGATTACATTTTCCGGCGTACGGAAGCTACGGACAATGTATTTAATAATGATTCTCTTACCATAGCATCAAAAAGCAATTTGTTCAATTTTGTATTGGGTATGACAAAAGAGTTGGATAATTGGCGATTGAACGTTCGTTTGAATAATTTTTTACTTAACAAAACGTCTGAAATGTCGCTAAAAACATCTACTGATACCAAAACCAGCACTCCACATATAAATAATCAGTGGCTATTTAATGTATCGGGACAAGTACACTATTATATAAATACTCCTAAAACGTATGTTTTAGCTATGGCAAGCGCCGGAAATGCGCCCGATGTAGATATGTTGCTAAATTACGATCAGTTTAATACTTTTTCCATAATGAACACTATGGTAGGGGCAGGCTTTGGATATATGCTATCTAAAACTATCTCAGCAAGTATTTTAGGCACTTGGTATAATTACAAATCAAGCCCTAATCCATTTAAAATGATAAAAGACAGTGGCCTTTATGATCTGAATGATACAGATTATCAATATCTTTTAAATACTCCGGATCCCGATAAATTCAGAAATTTATATAATATCTATTTGCAGGTTAATGTGGCTTTCTAATATTCTAATCAAGTTTATTCTGATAACAGTATCAGGGCTGTTGTTTGCGAACAACTGTTCGGCAAACGACCAAGACGTAGCTGCAAAAGGTTATATAATTACAGCCGAAGAAGATGCCGTGAGTGAATTAAGAGCACAGTATTTATATGATCATTTGAAAAAAAGAACCCAAGAAAAGTCGATCGTGCTTTTGCAATTAGGCGCTTCCTACAAAATAAAGACTCCTAAAGGTTTTAAAAACATTCACCTTGAAATAGCAGAAGATTTAAAAGACGATTACTGTATCCAACACACGTATGATAAACTCCACATACGTGTTTGTAGCGACAGGCTTTCAATTTGGATGATATATCAACTTATTGAAACGATCGCTACTAAAGACTCAAGATTCAATGCCGATGACCTGCCTCCCGCTTTTATAAAATTCAACAACGGATGTAAAAACTTCGATTTCAACTATCGCGACCCTTTTTTCTCATCGAACCTGCAACCCGAATATGCGCCAATAATCGGCACCCACTCCGTTGATTTAGATTGGGGATTATGGGGACACAACCTATCTAAAATAATTACTTCTACGGATAATAGTATTTATGCAACAATTAATGACATTCAAAATAAAGAACAACTCTGTTTTTCATCGGATGCACTCTTCGATAATATTGTCAGTTACATAATTGATAATTATGGCGATGGGAAAAAGCTACGCTCTTACTTTATGATAATGCCCCAAGATAATGATTTGGTTTGTATGTGCCCGCTATGTCGGCAGGCAGGGAACAGCAATACTGTTGCCACTCCGGCAGTAGTAAATTTACTAAATAAATTAGCTGAAAAATTTCCTTATCACTATTTTTTTACAACAGCATACCGAACAACAGCGTTTCCTTCCAAATACCAATTACTGAAGAATGCGGGAGTTTTTATCAGCACTATCGATTTGCCAAAAGGAGTAGCTCTTAATAATGAATCTCCTGCTGTAAAAAATTTCTCATCCTTATTTAAAAGTTGGCAGCCTAAAACACAAAATATCTATTTATGGGATTATGCCGCCAATTTTGACGATTATCTTACTCCATTGCCTATTTTATATGGAAAACAAAATCAACTCCGTTATTTCAAAGAAATTGGGACCAAAGGTATTTTCATCAATGCAAGCGGATACGAATATTCTCCGTTTGATGATTTAAAAACATATATACTTGCCGCTTTAATGATGGATGTAAATGTAAATGTTGCATCGTTAGCACAAATGTATTTACGTAAAAATTACCCCATTAGCCATCAATTGTTATCAAGCTATTATTTGGGTTTAGAAGAAGAATATAAAAATAAAAAGTTGCCTTACAATATCTATGGCGGATTTAAGCAAAATGTAGATACGTACTTAAATATCGAAGAATTTATTGAGTTTTACAATGCATTAAATGCAATTATCCCGCAAACAACCGGAGAAGAAAGAGAAAAAGTACAGAAATTATACACGGCCCTAAGTTTTACCCGCTTGCAAATAGCCTACTTAAATGGCAGTGGCATTTATGGTTTTGCACAAAAAAAACCCTGTAAAATGATATATAAGAACGAAACTGATACTATTATAAACGCATTAGAAAAATACAAAGAATTTGATAACCTGACTTCATACAAGGAATCCAACGGAGAACTTGCCACATATATCAATGAATGGAAACGAATAAAAAAGACAGGTATTTACGAAAATCTTTTAATGAATGCCGATGTAGCTATAATTTCCAAACCGGATGAAAATTATGAAAGCCCCGAATTACTTCAAGATGGAATACAGGGATTCAAAGACAACTATCATCAAGGTTGGCATTTAAGTAGCATCGATGATTTTCATATACGATTTAAGGTAAGCGAAGATGTCAGAAAAGGGAAAAACATTGCATTTCGTTTTCTAAAAATGGAAAAGCACCGTATTTTACCGCCAAAGGCCATTGAAGTGATAGCCGATAACAAAATTCACACAATTATAACTACGGATAAACTTCATCAAGATGAAGGCACTGCTTATTGCGTTGTACCTATAAATTTACAAAATTTCAATACGATAGAAATTAAATTTCAACGAGATAGATCATCGAAACATATCATTGCCTGTGATGAAATACAAATAATAAAATAACCCAATGAAACGTATATTCATAATTTTAGCATCGTCCGTTTTCTTATTATTTTTCTTTAGTTGCCGAGATTTAAAAAATGCTACAACAACCATTGAAATTGCGGATAATAACCGGCATTATTATCCCGTATTGATGGGGCAAAAGGTTGATATGTCCTTTGAAATCACAAATACGGGTGAAAATCCATTTTTTTTAAGTGACATTATTTCATCTTGCGGTTGCATCACTTTAAAAAAATCTTCCATAAAAACAATTCCTGCAGGCAAAAACGGATTTTTATTACTTACTTATGACAGTGGAAAAAATATCGGTTATGTTCAGCATCACATAACGCTTTACGGCAATTTTGCAACTTCCGAAACAAAAGACGTGATTTTTGATATTCATGTAGTACCACAAAGCCTTTACACAAAAGATTACGAAGAATTGTACAACGAGAGAGACAAAAAAAGGGGAGGAATTAAAGGTCTTGTAGATGGAAGAGAAAATAATAAAGGATATTATATGGATGAAGATTTTGCTCAATAAGTACCGAACCTAAATTAAGGTCTATATAATTTCTCCCAATTAGAAGGAATAAGTAAGCATTCATCCAGAGACTCTACTGCCAGATACGGAAGTTCATTCCTGTTAGACCGCAGAATGGTATTGGAAACATTGCACACGGTAAACGAACATATTTTGAACGACGAAAAATACAAATACCTTTTCACGGTAGAAAAAGTGAACGAACTGGTTTTGCAAGGCGTTCCGTTTCGCGAAGCGTACAAACAAATCGGGCACGAAGTGCA
>JAQVKX010000103.1 GCA_028694425.1 Candidatus Gastranaerophilales bacterium | reverse complement strand
ATGAAGGAAGAATTGTTAAAATATATAGTATATTATAATGAACATCGGGGGCATTCGTCGTTGAACGGAAAAACCCCAAAACAGGTTGCAATCATGTAACTAATTATTTGACTTTTACAGCAATGACGTATTTCTACGGTTCGTTCCTCACCTAGAACTACGTCACTTCTTTTTAATAATAACCTTATTGGTTTTCTTTTTGACTTCCGAAGTTTCATTAACAAATATTGCTAATGAATCAACTACATCCACGGAAGCCTTGTTACCCATTTTGTTTGAAAGCTGTATTTGTTTATAAACTTCTTCTCTGTAAATTTTGACATCTCTGGGTGCTTCTATTGCAATTTTACAGTTATCGAATCTTGATTCGAGAATTGTAATTTCAATATTATCGTTAATAACTATTTTTTGTCCGTTTTTTCTGGATAGAACTAACATACAGCCTCTTTTTGTATTAACGGATGGTCCACTTTAAATTTAGGATCCGTTAAGATTATTTGACCGCCTTTGCGGGTATGGAGATTAAACACCAACGGTGCTGCAAGGTTTATTGTTGACTCACGAGGGTTTTCATGAGGAATTACGACAATATTCAATGTAAGAATATCTTCTGCCGTCTGAATACCTAAATACTCCTGAGGTTCATCAGGCAATTCAAATATATATTCTATTCCGAAACACCCCGGCATTGTAACCACAAAAGCCAAATCCGGTGTCTTTAGCGATTGTAACCATCTGAAATTTGATTGTTGTTTGTGCTCAAGAAGCATAAATTTTTGTTCGTCTTCATACCCTAAAATAGGAATAATCATTTCAAAACACGCTACATCAATAACTTCCAATTCTCCAAATCTTGTTGTTTGTATTTTCATCTTCCACTCTTTCCTTTTTATTTACTTTACTACTTATCTTTATCAGCATTTAAATTAAAATTTAAATTAGACATCATAGAACTCATTATAACTGCCTGCATAGCTTGCGGGGAATAATTGCTTAAACCGTTTTGGCTTTGAGCAGGTAAAGATATTAAATTATTATCGTTTTGCGGCACTGTATTAAAGCCCGGCATTTGTCCGTAAGGATTAAGCCCGGCTTCACCTAGCAATTTTAAAGCTGCTATAATTTCATCGTTTGTCGGCTTTCTTTGTGCAACATTATTTTCTTCAGGGTTTTTATTTATCTTATTAAAATTATAATTATCCAAATCCTGACCGTTATTTATTTGCTGCTTAATTAAATCCAGTTGTTGTTTTTCAATTCCTTTTCTTACAGAATCAGATATTCCGTCATTGTATGAAGAATATATAATTTTATCCAAATCGGAAGGAGTTCCTGCCGTAGTTTCGGGCTTGCACTGTTCGGGAGTTTCCAAACATCTTTTCCCTGTGGTCGCATAATCCGTTAATTGAGCGTTTTTACTCAAAGCTAAAGCACTCCCGTAAGCCGTAATTGCATCATCTTTTTTACCGGATTGTACACAAGAAATAGCCAAATAATAATAAGCAAGAGCCGATGGATTTGTTTTTACAATGAATTGGCAATCCTGCATACATCCCGTGTAATTACCTGCTTTATATTTTTTTATGGCAATTTTAAGCGGAGGATAAATCGTGTTTTTTGACTTGGCAAAAGTACAGCCTGCAGACTGAGAAACAAGTATTAATACCGCTAAGAAATATATTACCTTTTTTTTCATACAAAGCTTCCTTTTAAATAATATTTTAACAATTATTTACAAAAAATCAATATTAATGTATCAGTATATTAATTATAATGCATAAATTCAAGAATATTCTGCACTAAATAGATGAAATTTTTGTATAAAAATCATTTGCTTGTTCAAATTTATATGAAGCATTGAATAATTTAACTTCACCGAGCTGAGGTGCAAGGATTTGAAGACCGATTGGCATTCCTGAAGAATCAAATCCCGCAGGAACACTTATTCCCGGAATTCCCGCTAAATTTGCACTGATTGTTGCAATATCGGTTAAATACATCGCAAGAGGATCTTCTGTTTTAGATCCTAATTCAAATGCCGTATTCGGGCATGTAGGCGAAATCAGTATGTCAATTTTTTCGAATGCTTTGTCAAAATCAGCTTTTATTAAAGCCCTTAATTGTTGTGCTTTTTTGTAATAAGCATCGTAATAACCTGAACTCAGTGCATAAGTACCGAGCATTATTCTACGCTTAACTTCAGCCCCGAAGCCTTCCGCACGGGTTTTGGTGTACATTTCCATTAAATTCTTCGCATCTTTTGTACGATAACCGTATTTTACACCGTCAAAACGTGCCAGATTAGAGCTTGCTTCGGCAGTTGCAATTATATAATAAACTCCAATGGAATATTTCAGATAAGGAAGTGAAATCTCATGAATCTCTGCTCCGAGAGACTTATAAGTGTTAATTGCATTTTGCATAGCCTTTTGGACATCTTCGGCAACCCCTTCTCCCGTAAGTTCTTTGATAACACCGACTTTCAATCCTTTAATGTCATCTTTTAACATTGTAGAATATTTTTCGACAGGAGTATTTAATGATGTTGAATCTTTAGGGTCAACGCCTGAAATAACTTCCAAAAGCATTGCTGCATCTTCAACACAGCGTGCAAACGGTCCGATTTGATCAAGAGATGAAGCAAATGCTATTAATCCGTATCTGGAAACTCTTCCGTAAGTTGGTTTCATTCCTACAATACCGCAAAAACTCCCCGGCAAACGAATACTTCCACCCGTATCAGAACCTAAGGATAATGTGGATTCACAAGCCGCAACACAAGCAGCGGAGCCGCCCGAAGAACCCCCCGGAACTTTGTTTAAATCCCAAGGATTTTTTGTCTTTTTAAAAGCCGAGTTTTCAGTCGAACTTCCCATTGCAAATTCGTCTAAATTAGCCTTACCGATAATCGGAACCAAATTATGCAATAATTTTTCGGTAACAGTAGCATTAAAAGGCGAAACAAAATTCTCTAAAATCTTACTTGAGGCAGTTGTCGGGTATCCGATTAAGTTCATATTATCTTTCAGGGCAAGCGGTATCCCTGCCAAAAGCGGTAATTCTTCTCCCTTTGCAATCTTTTCGTCAACCTTTTTAGCTGTTTTAATTGCAACTTCTTTAGTTAAGCAATTAAACGCTTCAATTTTGCTCTCGACTTCTTCAATTCGTTCAAACGCTGCATTTGTAAGTTCAACGGCTGAAATTTCTTTATTTAATAATGCTTTTCTCTGCTCTACGGCTGTCTTTTTTAAAATCTCTTTCATTAATAGCTCCTTGAGGTTGTATACCACACCTTAAATATTTATATAAAATAATCAAATCTTGCGTCATGCTGAACTTGTTTCAGCATCTTGCCGGCGTAGTATATTGGATAGATCCCGAAACGAGTTCGGGATGACGAGAGTGGCGTATGTTTTTTGTAAAATCTGAGAAATTTATTTTAAAAATGTAGTATAGATTAGGCATACTTGCCCATATATAATATCAATTATAAAACAAACAAGAATAATTTTCCTTTAAAATTTGTTACAAAACTTTTTAAAAAATACCGCAAAAAAAAATATTTTCATGTTTTACAATTAACAGATTTAGAGTTATAATACAAACAATAAAAAAGGAGGTTTTTATGAAAATATCTGCAATCAATTCATTTTCTAATCAGGTCAATTTTAAAAGTAAAAGAAATTCAGACACCGAGTACGAAAATCCGATTTCAAGAAGCACTGAACGTAACCTTGCTATTTTAGGCTCAGTAGGCGGGTCCGCAGTAGTCGGTGCAATTCTCGGAGGATTAACAACATGTTTAGAAACTAAGGACGTTACGGGCGGTTTCTTTAAACGACACAAAACAGCGGCTATTGTTGGTGCAGCGGCAGCAGCAGTTTCCTTAATCTTTACCCTGCCATCCGCTTTGTATAACAGAAAAGTTTCTGCATACATTAAGGAAAAAGAGATGGATGTTTTTAGCCGTGACAGAGAACTAAAATCCAATTTGACCGAAGAAGTCCATACCGAAGTCAAAGACCCTGATGTTGACTTAGATAAAAAGCTTGATGATAATTTAAAACTTCAAATGGCAAATCGTGGTAATGCTATCGGAATAGCGAATGTTACTCCTCAGTCATAGGGGTAAATAATGAAAGTTGTTAATAATTTATATCAAACGGGTTCTTTTATCGGAAATACAAAAGATTCCGATAAAAACCCCATAAGTAAAACAGGCGAACGTGCAAATTTGCTCAAAGCAACAGCTATTACCGGTCTTGGTGTCGGTGCAAAGTCTTTAGTGTACATAATTGAAGATGGCTGGATATTTGAGCATTTTTGGGATTGGAGTGAAAAGCTCGGCAAGAAGGATAAAAAAGCTTGGGCTCATCTGGGGGCATTCGGAGCAGTTGTAGCAGGCTTTATTGCCGGAGTTGCGGCTTTGTATACAATTTACAAAACTCCTGATATTATGTACAAAGGAAATATTAATGCTTTTGTAAAAGGCAATGATATGGATGTTTACATAAAAGGCAACGAAGTAGAAAAAGAGCTTTATAATCAAATGAATGCCAAGGCAAAAAATGCAACCGATGAAGAAAAGCAAGCGATTTCTCAACAGTATTTGAAATTAAAAGCAGCAAAAAATCAGGTTCCAGATTCTGTTCAAACCAAGAAAAACCGTTCGTTGTAAATTATTGGTGCATAAATGCACCCTACATTAAAGTCTCCATTATTTAAACATTTTATGTAAAACTAAAAGTCCCAGATTGGAATTCAATCCGGGACTTTTAGTTTTATACTGTTGGGGTAGAAACCCCAACCTACGCATTAGTTGTGTGATATAGCCAAAGATCCTTCTTCAACAACCGCTTGAGCTGCGGCAAGTCTTGCTTGCGGCACTCTGAACGGTGAGCAAGATACGTATTGCAAACCGATTTTATGGCAGAATTTCACTGAATCAGGGTCCCCGCCGTGTTCTCCGCAGATTCCGCGTTTAAGATTAGGTCTTACGGGAAGTGCCTTGTTTAAAGCGATTTCCATCAATTGACCGACACCTTCCGTGTCTAATGTTTCAAACGGATTTCTTGCCAAGATTTTTTGCTCAACGTAGTTTGTTAAGAATTTACCTTCAGCATCATCTCTTGAGTAACCGAATGTCATTTGAGTTAAGTCGTTGGTACCGAATGAGAAGAACTCGGCGTATTCAGCGATTTGGTCAGCTGTTAATGCTGCACGAGGAATCTCAATCATAGTACCGAACATATAATCAACATCAACGCCTTTTTCAGCCATAACTTCTTTTGCTACTCTTTCAAGTAAAGTTTGTACCGTTTTAAGTTCGTTAACGTGCCCGATTAAAGGAATCATGATTTCAGGCTTAACGTTTAATCCTTCTTTCTTTAAATCACAAGCGGCTAAGAAAATAGCTCTTACTTGCATTTCATTGATTTCAGGGTAAGTTAAGCCCAATCTGCAGCCACGAAGCCCCATCATAGGGTTTGACTCAGAAAGTCCTTCAACTATGTGAAGCATATCTTCATCCGCTTTATAATCTTCACCTTTTGCTTTTTTTGTAGCAACCGTTGCAATTAACTCCTCTTTGTTCGGCAAGAACTCGTGCAAAGGCGGGTCTAACAATCTGATTGTCATAGGAAGTTCGCCTAAAGCCTTAAACATAGCGTAAAAATCGCCATATTGCATAGGAAGCAATTTGTCCAGTGCTTCTTTTCTAGTTTCAGGAGTTCCTGCGATAATCATTTTTTGAACCCAAGGCAATCTTTCAGGATCCATGAACATGTGCTCCGTTCTGCAAAGCCCGACACCTTTAGCACCAAGCTCCAATGCTTTTGCAACGTCAGCAGGTGTATCAGCGTTTGCTCTGACTGTTAATTTCTTAATTTCATCAACCCATTTGAACAATGTATCAAATTTATCGTCCATTTCAGGAATAACTGTTTGAACAGCACCTTCCATAACTTCACCGGTACCGCCGTCAAGAGAGATAATATCATCTTTGCGGAATACTTGTCTGTTAGACGCTGTTAACGTTTCGTTTACTAAGTCAATTTTTAAATCTTCGCAGCCTGCAACGCATGGTTTGCCCATACCTTTTGCAACAACCGCAGCGTGAGAGGTCATACCGCCTCTGAGTGTCAAAACACCTTGAGCTGCAATCATACCGTGGATATCATCAGGACAAGTTTCTATTCTTACGAGAATAACTTTTTCGCCCTGTGTACCACGTTCGGCTGCTTCGTCTGTGTTGAATACGATTTTACCAACCGCCGCACCCGGAGATGCCGCAAGACCGGTTGCCAATTTAACCGCTTTTTTCTTAGCAGCTATGTCAAATGAAGGCAATAATAATTGATATAATTGATAAGGGTCAACCAATTGAATTGCTCTTTCTTTTGTAATAATACCTTCGTTAGCCATTTCAACGGCAATTCTAACAGCCGCCATAGCTGTTCTCTTACCGTTTCTTGTCTGAAGAATGTATAATTTACCTCTTTCGATTGTAAATTCCATATCCTGAACGTCTTTGTAGCCCATTTCTAATTTCTTAGCGATGTCAACATATTGTTGGTACAATTCAGGCATTTCAGTTTGTAATTCAGCGATTTGTTTTGGAGTTCTGATACCTGCAACGACGTCTTCGCCTTGAGCGTTTGTCAAGTATTCGCCGTAGAATTTGTTTTCACCTGTGGACGGGTTTCTTGTGAAAGAAACACCTGTTGCAGAGTCGTCGCCCATATTACCGAATACCATTGTCTGAACGTTTACGGCAGTACCGTAATTGTGGTCAATTTTGTAATGGTTTCTGTAAGCAACTGCACGAGGAATATTCCAAGAACTAAATACAGCTTCAATAGCAGCCTGCAATTGAATATACGGATCTTGAGGGAATTCTTTTCCTGTTTCATTTTTAATAAGTTCTTTGTAAGGTGCAATCAGAGACTTCAAACCTTCCACTGAAACTTCTGTGTCTAATTTAACACCTTCTTTTTCTTTAACTTTATCTAAAAGATGTTCAAATTTTTCTCTTTCGATTTCCCAAGCAACAGAACCGAACATTGTCAAGAAACGGCGGTAGCTGTCATAAGCAAACCTTTCATTATTTGTTAGCTTAATCATGCCTTGTAATGTTTCGTCATTCAAACCAAGGTTTAAAATTGTTTCCATCATACCCGGCATTGAAAGTCTTGCACCTGAACGAACGGAAACTAAAAGCGGATTTGAAGCATCGCCGAATTTTTTCCCTGTGTGATATTCAATATCAGCCAGAGCTTTTTTGACGTCGTCCATAACGCCCTCAGGCATTTTATTTCCGGCGTTAATGTAATCCATACAAGTTTCTGTTGTAATTGTCAATCCCGGAGGTACGGGAAGTCCTAAATTTGTCATTTCAGCAAGGTTTGCGCCTTTTCCTCCCAAAAGATTACGCATACCGGCGTTACCTTCTCTGAAAAGCCATACTCGTTTTTCTGTCATTTTTCTCTCCTTTTCATCTATCTAAAATAACTTAAAATAACTGCTTAAAACTAAACACGTTAACAATAGCGTATCATAAACAAAAAGAAATACAAGAAAAAGTAAATGGTAAATAGTAAATAGTAAATGGTAAATAGTGAACAGAAGGTGAAAAGTTGAATAGTTTAATTTACAGGGATTATGCAGTTGTATAGCTGTAATGCAAGTATAATAGCTATTTTAGACTAGTAAAAAATGCAAAAACATCCAAAAACAAGATATGCACAGGTTTAGCCTCGCCCCTTGAGACTCTGCCGAATAAAAAGGTACTAAATGTACCTTTTTATGAGAGGTAAGGTCTGTTTTCGGCTTGAGCA
>JAQVKX010000102.1 GCA_028694425.1 Candidatus Gastranaerophilales bacterium | reverse complement strand
TTCTTTCACAAAAGTTTTTATCCAATTCATAAGCGTTAACAGTTCATAAGGTTTAGGCAAATACAAATCGGCACCGGAATCCAATACCAGTTCTTTATTATGCAAGATAGATGTTACAATAATTTTGGAATTTGTAAACTTTGCGTCCTCTTTTAGATTTTTGCAAATATCAAGCCCTACCATTGTTTCAATATTCCCTGCATCAATTATTATAACCGCAGGCGGGTTTGAGAAAAATATATCCGACGAAGCCAAAGTACTTATGGTTTGAATATTATTAAGGGTCTCAACGTTATATCCCTGAAGGTTTATTGTGGTTGAGAGCAGAAGCGAAAGAGCTTCATCCTCTTCAAGTATCCAAACTTTATTATTAAATGCTTTTTCGAATATTGCACCGGAAGCGGTAATCTTAGGACGTTCTATGGCATAGCTTGAACCTGAAGGTTTTTTAGCCAGATTATGGGTTTGAATTAAAGCGTTTAAAACTTCTTGAGGATTTGTATATTTACTAAATTCGTTTGAAACAACACCTATCGTTGTAAATACAAATTCCGAGCGTCTGCCTGCTTTCTCATCGCCTTGTAAAATGGTATATCCCCGCTTTGCATCTTCATCGGAATAAAACTTATAAGCAACGGAATCAAAAGCAAAAGCCAAAAACGAAGCAATTTTTTCCGCACGCAAAGGATTTGTGATAATTAAAAATTCGTTATCCTTAAGGTGTCCCAGATAATCTTCTTTTTCAAGCGTTGAGCTGATTATGGCACAATAAGTTTGGATAAGTTTATCAGATGCCAGTTCTGTGTAAATTTCTTTATAATTTTGGAAATTCTCAATACTCACAAGCAAACATGCCCAGTTATTTTGTTTAACAATAGCTCTTTTAAGTGCTTTTATCGAATAAATTTTATTCGGAAGCATGGTTTTTATATTAATGTTTGATTCATGTTCACGCCGTAAATGAGCTTTAATCCTCATCCTAAATTCTTCAGAGTTTATCGGTTCGCTTAAAAAATCGTCTGCTCCGCTTTCCAAAACTTGAATTTTATCATCAATTTCCGCTGATTTTGAAACAGCAACAATAACCGGACGGGTATTGAACGTCAAAATCCTTAACTTTTTGCAAAAATCGGTTAATTTTTCATCAATACTGTCGGAAACAATTATCAAATCAGGTTCGTTTTCCTGAATGGTTTTAATTGCCGAATTAAGGCTGTGGCAAATTATGACAAAGTTATCGCTGCCTTCGATAAGTTTTTTATACTTTGTCGAAAGCTCTTTGCGTTTATCAATAATCAAAGTCTGTTTCTGCATTTTTTTATTTTACCCTTACACGAAATCTTTTAAGTTCCGCCTTTACTAGTTTTTCCTATAATCTACAAATCTTTTCGTTTTACCGGCTTACTAATTTTATTGCACTCGCTATTTTGAGTGAAGTGTGAAGCGTGAAGAGTGAAGGGGAATTTCCCATTTTTCGTTTTGCTTTTTTCATTTTTCCTTTTTAATTAAGACTTGCCCGCTGTCTTGAATTATCGGCAGTTCGGGAAAGCGTAGTTTCCCTCATTAGGACGAGTTTCGCTTCGCTAACTCTTGCCGAAATTCGCCCGCATCTCCTTTGCTTTGTTAACCTTTATATTGTCGGGCTTGCTTCTCTCTTCTTTCGAAGGACAGGGTCACTCGCCTCATTTATTCGGCGGTTCCCTTTGTCAAGCCCGACCTACTTTTTACTTTTTGCTTTTTGCTTTTTGCTTCTTTCAACTGGGTTTCTACATTTTCCGTTGGAAGCAAAACCTCAAAAGTTGTACCGTTATCATTGCTTTGAACGCTTATTTTACCGTTCATTTTTTGAACAAGAGTTTTTGTAATATAAAGTCCCAAACCGCTTCCCTGAATTTTTCTTGTCAAAGGATTATCCAAACGGGAAAACTTGGTGAAGATTTTATCAAAATCTTCTTCTTTTATTCCAATCCCTTCATCCTTAACTTTTATTGAAACATAATCAGGGGATGAAGAAAAATCCGTCACTACGGTAATATTTGTACCTTCATTTGAATACTTTGACGCATTTTCAATTAAATTAGTCATAATTTGCTGAAATTTATCGGTATCAACAAGAATTTGCGGAATTTTTTTATTAAATTGCGTTTCGAAATTGTGGTTAGGATACTGATGTTTGATAAATTGTATAACTGTTTCTATCAAAGCGTTTGCATTTACGCTTTTATAAATTAATTTATCCTTAAATGATTGTAATTTGTTGACGGAGAGCATATTTTCAACAAGATTGATAAGCCTGTTTGATTGCTGTTCGATTATTTGAATAAATTTTTTTTTGCTTTCGTCATCAAGTCCATCCCAGGAAGAAAGCATTGTTTGAGCAAATCCCCGAATGCTCGTTAAAGGGGTTCTCAATTCATGCGAAACCGTTGAAATAAAATCTTCTTGTTGTTTATCTGTTTTAATCATATTGTTATTATAACAGACTGACAAATAATTAGGTGTTTTTTAATCTTTTTTTTATTATTTTGCGAATCACAGGGATTATGCAGTTGTATAGCTGTAATGCAAGTATAATAGCTATTTTAGACTAGTAAAAAATGCAAAAACATCCAAAAACAAGATATGCACAGGTTTAGCCTCGTCCCTTGAGACTCTGCCGAATAAAAAGGTACTAAATGTACCTTTTTATGAGAGGTAAGGTCTGTTTTCGGCTTGAGCAGAGGACTGCGAAAGTCAGAAAACAGGGTGAGGGGTAATGCAATCAGCACCTGCTTTTTTACCCCTCACCCAATTTTTCTGACACTCGTTCCTCGTGTCGAAAAATACCCTCTCCCTCAAGGGGTGAGTGTATCTAAATGCAATGTTTAAGCGAATTGCTGGTATATAATAGACTTTATATATAGACAAATTAACATTTCACAGGTTTTGCATGATCCCTGTGAATTAAAATTTTTTCTGTTTACTGTTTCCCTTTAATAGTTACGGGCGGGGGCTGAATATATAACGGATGAAGCTTTCTCCAGTCGGTTTCACAACCGGATTTCAATTTTTCATATGCAATCTTAATTAAATATTCTCCCAAATTATCATCTTGATTTTGATAAGAAATTCCGCCCAAAACAGGTAACAATTTGTCATCTGTTATGATAAACGGTTGCCATTCTTTAATATTTTTTTTTAATTCTTCAAGCGGAATTGTTTTAGGAGCAATAATTTCTTTTCCGTTCTCAAACATAGCCATATAAGCCATTTCTTTACGTGCATCAAGAGCTACCAAAGTGAGAGGTGAGAGGTGAGAGGTGAGAAGAAGATTTTCCATTTCACCTTTTACTTTTTGCATTTTGCTTTTTACTTCTTTTCCCTTTACCCAAGATAGAATTTCCAGCGAAGATACGCCAATAGTTTTAATTTCAGCTGCTTGTGCTATTACACGTGCAACGGTTGTACACGCCCTTATCCCAGTAAAACTTCCGGGTCCTATGTTAGTTGCAATTACTTCTATATCTTGCGGCATCAAGTTTTTTTCTTTTAAAATGTCCCTCGTTGTAGAAATTAAAAATGCCGAATGGTAGTGTTCTTTTGTTGTTTCAACTATTTTTGAGGTTAAAATGTTCTCGCCGTCGGCAAGTGAAACATACATTTTATCCAAACATGTATCAAAAGCTAATATTAACAATTTAAACCTTCTATAATTGAAATATTATCATCACCAAATGCCTTAAAAGAGTATTTTCTGGCATCATTTTCTTCATATGTTACGTTAATTTGAATGTGATTGAACGGAATTTCATCTTGCGAGAACTCTGCCCATTCGACAAAGGTAAGAATTTTTCCTTGAGAATATTCTCTTAGTTCATCCAATATTGTTTTAATTCCTTCATTTTCAAGCCTGTATAGGTCAAAATGATAAATCGGAATTTGAGCCGAGTGATATTCATTTAAAATAACAAAACTCGGGCTTGTAACACGCTCTTTTACTCCTAAAGCTTCTGCAACAAGTTTTACAAAAGCAGTTTTGCCCGCACCTATTTCACCGTAAAGGCTCACAAAAGCACCGTTTTGAACAACCAATTTTGCGAATTTCTTAGCTAAATCTGCTGTTTCTTTAAGTGTTGTACAAATTTTTTCAAATTTCACTTTTCAAATTTCACTTTTTTATTCTAATCTGAAATCATTTGTTTGAGAGGACAAATAAGTTTTGTCATAGCTGATGGCAGATTCTGAACGAAGTTTTTCCATATAAACCTGACCGTTTTTAACGACTTGTTGTAATTGTGTCAAATCACGTTCAAGGTTAACTAAAACTTGTTCAGCATAAACTTCTGCACCTTCTCTAATTCTTATAGCTTCGTCTGCTGCTTGGATACGGACGTTTTCCGCATCATCAAGTGCTTTACGTTTAATCTCTTCACAATCGGCAATAACTTGTTCTTTAATTTTTTCAGCTTCTTTTTGAACAGCACGCAAAATATCGGATTCACTTAATAACCTGTTAGCTTCATTTTGGGCATCAACAATGATTTTTTCGGCTTTTTGCTGAGCTTCAATCTGCAATTCTTCTCTACGTCTTAAAAATGCACGAGCCTCCTGCACTTCATTTGGTAAAGATGCATAAATTCTGTCAATTAAAGATTCCATTTCTTTAATTTTTACTATTGAAAACCAATTTGGAATAATCGGAAATCCTTTTTCCAATGATATTTCTAAAAGTTTTAAAAGTTCATATATCCCGCTTTGTTGCATGTTCATGACATTATTACCTTTCATTATAATAATAACATTCTATAACAACATTTTTTTTTTGGCAACACATGGTTTTTTAAGTAAAAAGCAAAAAGAGAAAGGGAAAGCGAAGTGAACAAGTGAATAAGTGAATAGATGAATAAGTTCAATTATTTGCTTCGCAAAAAAATAAAAAAATGAGGCTGTATGTCCTTCTTTCGTAAAAGAAAAATGCACTTGAGCTTGCGAAAAACTCCCAATTTTTGTCAAAATTGGACTTTTTTCGCATGCTTATATTCATCTATTCACTTCATTTATCTTTTTAACATAATAATCGAAATCATAAGAAGAAGTTTTTTTATAGGTTTGCCTGATATATTCATCAACATTTTCCGAAGTCAAAATATTTCTATTATCTCTTATAGCATTCAAAATATATGCATTTACCCGAGGATGAAAATGAATTAAATCCTTGAAGTCTTCTATATGCCCCATATTATCTAAGTTATCAAAAGCAAATATTTTTAAATTGGTGTATTTCTTGTTTTCTGAAATTAAATATTTTAAAGCTGTTTTTTGTCTTTCAAAGTTTTGATTATCACTTGTTCTTATTTCTCTTGCCAGTTCTAATGATGAAACAGGCGATAAAATTAAGTAAAATTGAGTTTTAGGATTTTTTTCAATTACAGATAATATATTTTTATCTAAATAATCAGTAATCTCTCTTTGTTCTTTAGTAGAAACTTTTGGGGAATAAAACTTTTTAGGCGTTTTAATAAGATCATTAAAAGAATTTTCTATTTGCCAATTATCTTTGTTTTGTATCCAATTATCAAAACCGCCAAAACGTATCATATGTTCTTCGATATTGACCCAGGAATAAGGTTTGTCCATGTTTAATTTTTTACCTATACATTTTTGATTATTGCTTAAGGTTATTATGCATTTTATGTACTTTTCATTAAGATAGATTTTATAGTCGTTATAAATATTATCATCATATAAAAAAGAATAATTTTTTACGGGATAATTAGAATTTTCCTTTTTTAATCCTAAATAATAAATACCAATAAAATATATTACCTTTTTAATTTTTTTCTGTTTTAAGGCATAATTTAATAAAATTCTATTTTCGGGAACAACGGAACCATCAGCTGACAAATTTATAAAAACGGAATTTAGGTTTTGACTTGCTTGTTTTGCGGAAGTATTTGTAGAAATAGAGCTGCCGATAATTATACCGTCAAAATTATTGTCTCTTATTATTGCTTTAAGTGCTTCTCTTGTGCTGTCAGCATAAGTTACTTCTCTAAAATAAGGTTTATGCCATATTTGCAGAGGGTCATAAATATAAGCAACAGCAATAAATAAGCTAAATGCTATTGTTATTATTATAAAAAATATTTTTAATGTCAGTTTTGAATATTTATACATTATTCTCCTTAAAAGTTAAAATAAATAAATTCACTATAAGGATGAGAAATCATTTTAATAACACTTACCGTAAATAAAATCGCAAAAATAACAGCCAACAAAACAGCTGATTTTTTTGAATTCAGTTTTATTTTAGAAATAATTTCATTAGAGTTATTGCAGGCAAAAACCAAAATAAAAGCCAAAGGTAAGATTAGCAATAAGTTTTCATATCGGTTATTATGTCCGCCCATAAAATTTAGTGTAAAACCGGTTCTTTTGATTAGTACAAAACTTGAAATATTTCTCATTGCATAAAGTATTTTATTTGCTTGCTCAAGGTTTTCTGCTCTGAAAAATATCCAGGCAATATTTACAAACATAAAAGTTAAGAAGATACTCATCTTATTGGATATTTTAAGTTTTAGTTTTTTCCATAATCTGTTTATACAAATTGCAAATCCGTGTAATGCTCCCCAAATAACAAACATCCAGCTTGCCCCATGCCATAAACCGCCGATTAAAAAGGTCAAGAATAAATTTCTGTAAGTTTTAAATTCTCCTGTTTTGCTCCCGCCCATAGGGATATAGATATAATCTCTTAAAAATCGGGACAAGGTTATGTGCCACCTTCTCCAAAAATCTTGAATTGATACTGCCTTATAAGGCGAATTAAAGTTTATCGGTAGATTAATGTTAAACATTTTCGCACTTCCTAATGCCATATCCGTATAGCCCGAAAAATCAAAATAAATTTGAAAAGTATAGCTTAGTGCGACAATCCAACCTTCCCAAGATGATAAATATTGAATATCAGGGTTGTACCCGATTGCTACGTATTTCGATAGTGTATCTGCAATAATAACTTTCTTGAATAAGCCTATGGTAAAAAGAAACAGACCTAAAACAATATTCTTATACTTAAGGACTTTGTTTTTAATATCCTTGAATTGGGGCATCATTTCTGAATGATGCAAAATCGGTCCTGCTATTAAATGCGGGAAAAATGTTACAAACAGAGAATAATTTAAAAAATTATATTTCGGGGTTTTTCCGTTATAACAATCAACAAGATATGCTATTTGTGTAAATGTAAAAAAGCTTATACCTAACGGCAGCACAACGTGCAGAAAAGTTAAATTAGTATGAAAAATGGTGTTAATATTTTCTATAAAGAAATCTATGTATTTAAAATAAGAAAGCAGTAATAAATTGCCGGTTACACCGAAAATCATAAAAGCTTTTTTGCTTTTGTTTGATTTGAATTGTAAATTATTTAAACAGTTTCCGATTAAAAAATTGAAACATATTGAGCTGAGTATAATCGGCAGTAAATAAACAAGGTTTGCACATCCGTAAAAAAACAATGATGCAAATGTAAGCCAGGCAATAGCAATTACAACCCAATGTTTCTTATTCAAAAAGAAATAGATATATAATACTATAGGTAAAAATAGAATATACCTTAAAGAATTAAATAACACGCATACTCCCGATTCCAATTATAACATCATTTTAGCATAAAATATTTAATAAGAGCATGCGGAAAAAGTCCAATTTTGACAAAAGCGGATTGCGAGCGGAGGCTGAAGGGCAAAACCACGCTTTTGCCCGAAATGCCGTTTAACGCGAGCAACCAAGGAGACTTTTGGGCATGCGACCTTAGAAGTGTGAGAACCTTGCCGGCTACGAGATAGCGAATTTTCGCCGGAGGGCGAAAGGGCAAAACGACGCTTTTGCCCACAGCCCGTTCAACGGCGAATAATTCAAGAGATCGG
>JAQVKX010000101.1 GCA_028694425.1 Candidatus Gastranaerophilales bacterium | reverse complement strand
GTCCCTGTGAAGTTTTGCCAATGGCGATATATCACGTGGGTAATCAAGAATATGGATAGGTTGGATTAAATGCGGTTCAACTTTTTCTTCGAAAATCTTATCTAAAACCTGACCCCAATTATCTGTTTTTTCAACATGAACGCTCATTTTTTCCGCTTGCCGGGCTGCTTCTTCCGCTGTAAAATAAGAATTAAAATCAATTCCCGTATATTCTTTGATGGCACCAAGCATTGTTTTTCTGTCCCAAGGCGGTGTCAGATCGATTTCTTTGTCACCGTAAGTTATTTTCATGGTACCTAAAACATCTTGAGCAATAGAACTTACCATATTTTCCGTTAAAGCCATCATTTCGTTATAATCAACATAAGCCTGATAAAGTTCAAGCAAAGTAAACTCGGGATTATGTCTCGTGTCAATACCTTCGTTTCTGAAACACCTGTTAATTTCAAAAATCTTTTCGCTTAAACCGCCCACCATAAGTCTTTTTAAGTGAAGTTCGGGAGCAATCCTCAAAAACATATCCATATCAAGTGCGTTATGGTGAGTTAAGAAAGGTTTTGCTGTTGCTCCGCCTGCTTGTTGGTGCAGCATTGGTGTTTCAACCTCCAAAAACCTTTGCTTTATCAAATATTCTCTGATTTTTTGTATAATTAAACTTCTTTTTCTCAAAGTATCTCTTGAATCTTCATTGACAATCAAATCAACATATCTTTGACGATAACGTGTTTCAACGTCTGTAAGACCATGAAATTTTTCCGGTAAAGACAAAAGAGCTTTTGCTAAAATCTTGTAATTTTTTGCCTTGATTGAAAGTTCACCCCTGGGAGTTCTCCTGATTGAACCGTAAAAACCTATAATATCGCCGATATCAACTAATTTAAGAGTTTTTATATCTTCTTCGGACATATTGTCTTTATGGCAAAAAACCTGGATTTTTCCGGAAGCATCCATTAAATCGATAAACATACCGGAATTTCTCATTGCCATAATGCGTCCGGCAATTGAATAAAAATCTTCGGTTTCTTCACCGACAGGCAAATCTTTATACTTTTCCTGTAGATCTTTTGCATTTGTATTTTTATTAAACGAATAAGGATAAGCATTTATGCCTTTATCAGCTAAATCCGTAAGTTTTTGTACTCTTGCCTGTCTAATGTTTTCCTTAGGCGAAATTGTTTGATGTGTTGTTTCCATAATTACCCCTTCTATTCTTTTAATAATATTTTAACATAAATAGCGAGAAGTGAGAAGGCAAAATATGAAACGTGAAATGTGAAAAGTGAAAAGAAGTTGAAAAGTCGAATAGGGAATAGAAGACAAGATGCGTAGATGCGTGGAGGCGTGGTTTTTATTTTCTACGTATGAGGATGCGGAAAAATTAAAAATTTTTCTCGCACCTCCTTAGTCCAGTAAAAGCCAAGCTACCCTTTTACCAAGGCTATGCTTGGCTTTTACCTTCTTTAGGTCGGGCACGGAATAATCTCAAAATTGTAGATTTTGGAATTATTCCGTGCCCTCTATCTTTATATCTTCGAAAAAAAATCTGATCACTGTTTACTGCTCATTTTTAAAATCACCTTTAAACTAAAGCAATTTTAATTTAAAAACTACACATCTACGCATCTTGTCTTCTGGAAAACCCTTTCCCCTTTCCCCTAAATAAATACAGTAAACGGTTGATGTTAAATCAGGTTATAAGTTTTATGCTGTCAATGGGGATTAAGCCTTACCGGTGGGGATAAAATTTTGAGACAGGTTGAAATTAAATCAGGGACAGAGTTTAACGATGAATTGTATAAACAATACAATTGGTTTTGTAATGTTTTGTCAAAATCTATTAAACAGGCAAGTGATGAATTTTTTTCGGGGTTGTTTGATTTTAAACTTATTTCCGTTAGTAAGAATGTAAATATATTGTTCCAAGGTGATGATTACTTTGTAACTAAAATCCGTATTAAAAAAGATTATGATGCATTTTTCAGATGTTCTGAAAGCGGTGTAAAAATTATTCTGGACAAAGTTCTCGGTGAAAATAAAAAGTTTAACATTGCTGATATAACAGAACTTGAAGCAAAAATAATAAGTTCATTTAATGATTATTTATATAAAAGTATTGAAAAATTTTTAATAATTCCGCATGAAAAAGATTCACCCAAAACAGCTAAAAGAAAGAATTTTGATACAATTCATCTGACCTTTTTTATTAAAAGCAAAACTTCAAAAAATGCGGCAAAGCTTATAGTTTCATTACCTCAAGTTTTACTTTCCCCTTTACCGGTGAAAATTAAAGGTGAAAAATTTGACACATCCGCTTTTGAGGCAAGTAAATTAGACGTAAAAATAGAGGTGGGAACAACAAAATTTTCATTAAAAGAATTAAAAAATCTTGAAAAAGAAGACATTGTTGTTTTTGAAAACAGCGATATTCATTTAATGAAACTTATTTATAAAGATTATGAAAAAGATTTTAAAATTAATCCAAATCCAGGCTTAATAACATCAATTGAAAACAACGGAGGACATATTATGGACGAAAATTCTTTATCTAAGGATTTGTGGGATAACATTCAGGTTGAAATGGGTGCAGAATTCGAAAAAGTAAAAATAACACTGGGCGAATTAAAAAATATCGAACAAGGTTTGGTGTTGGATTTAAGCTCTGTGTATGACAATAAAATTTCACTTAAAGTAGAAGATAAAATAATTGCAAAAGGTGAATTGGTAATAATAAATGACCGGTACGGTGTTAAAATCGACAAGGTTTTTGCAACGGAAAAAGCAGAAAAAGCTGAACAAATTGAACAAGCAGTACCCGCTACAGCAGAACAACCGCCGCAAACGGAAAAACCAAAAGAACCGGAAATTGTTGAAAACTCAGATGAAGAATTTGATTACAGCGATTTTGAACTGGATGATCAGGACATATAGGGGGAAAAAGCAAAAAGCAAAATGCAAAAAGTGAAAAGGAAAATGTGAAAGGTGAAATAGAAAATAGAAGACAAGATGCGTAGAGGCGTAGATGTGTTTTTTAAACGAAACTCACCCATTCACTTATTCACTTTTAAAATCGACTTATCAACTTATAAACTAAAAGGGAGGCAAACATGACAGGATATTTAATCAGTTTTTCGGTATACACACTTGCAATGGTAGGTATAATATTTGTTGCATTGTTTGTGTTTAAAACGTTTTCTAACAAATGTTTTTCTAAAAAATCAGCAATGTTAAATATTGAAGATTCATTAAATTTATCTTCAAGAAAAACACTTCATGTGATAAATGCACATGGAGAAAAATTTTTAATTGCAGCAGACTTAGATAGAACTTCATTAATTTCAAAGTTGAATGTTCAGTCTGAAAAAGAAATTTTATCAAGAAAAGACAAAAGCGAGGAATTAAAAAGTTTTGACGGGATTGAAAGCATAAACGATTTTATGACTTTAATCGATTGTCAAAAACAAAAAACAGGTAAACAGCCGATGATGAGAGAGTTGGCAAGAAAGTTAAAATGTGAAGGGTGAGGCATGAAGTGAAAAAGAAGACAAGATGTGTGGAGGTGTAGAGGCGTAGTTTTTAAACGAAACTTTCACCCGTTCACCTATTCACCCATTCAACTTCTTAATCACCTAATCACTTTAAAAACGAAAGGTTAAAACAAATGGAATCAGTATTAAAAGATATGAATCCGGTAATACAAATGTTGATTGTAATGAGTGTTTTCTCGTTACTACCGTTTGTATTCAGCTGCATGACCAGTTTTTTAAGATTTGTTATAGTGTTTTCAATGTTGAAAACAGCACTCGGCACACAACAAGTTCCGCCGGCAATTGTAATTATCGGTTTATCAATGATTTTAACCTTTTATACAATGGGACCGGTGTTTCAGAAAATGTATGACTTGGGGCAAGTACCTTATGCTAAAACAGGGAACATGATACTCGCTATAGCTGAAGGTTCTAAACCTTTAAAAGAATTTATGATGAAACAGACAAGACAAAGTGATTTGGAATTTTTCGTATCGCTTTCTCAGAAAAATCCGCCAAAAACACCTGATGAAATAACAATTTGGCAAGTTGCACCCGCGTTTATTACAAGCGAACTCAAAACATCTTTTGAAATCGGGTTCATAATCTTTGTACCTTTTATTGTGCTGGATTTGGTTGTGGCAAATATTCTGCTTGCACTGGGGATGTTTATGTTATCTCCGACAATCATTTCATTGCCGTTCAAGCTGTTGATATTCATTGCGGTAGACGGTTGGGCGTTAATAGTGCAAGGGTTAGTGTCGAGTTATAACTGACGTATCTCTTAGCGAGGAACGAGCTTTAGAGATACGTCATACTGAACTTGTTTCAGGATCTTATACAAAGTAAAGTTTAATTATAAGGAAATAAAACATGGAACTATTAATGGAATATATGGCAAGAGGATTTGTGGTTATGTTAATAATCTCAATGCCTTGCGTGCTTGTAGCCGCACTGGTCGGGCTTGTAATCGGTGTTTTACAGGCTGTAACTCAGGTACAGGAACAAACTATTGCTGCGGCTCCTAAAATTTTGGCTGTTTTTTTGGTTATTATAATAGGCGGCTACGGTTATGTGAGATTGTTGACCAACCTCACAACGGAAGGTTTTTCTATGGCATTTAATGTTATTTCTAAAAATGACAGTTATGTTCTTCCGGCTGATTATTACAAATATACAAGACCATTCCAAAATGAAATGAAAGATAAAACCGTAGATAAAAAGAATCTCAAAGGGTTAATGGAAAAAACAGGAAGAGGAGATTTCTTTGATAAAAGCAAAGAAGGAATGAACTATTACAAAGCTCCGACAAGTACAATGCCAAAGCCCAATTTAATAGAGACGAAGAAAATCATGGGACGATGAACAAGCGAAGAGTGAAGAGTGAAGGGTGAAGAGAAAATGAATCACAAAGATTTAGAAGTATGGAAATTAGCAATGGAATTTATTACAGACATTTATTCAATTACAAAGAAATTCCCTAAAGAAGAATTTTATGGTCTTACAAATCAAATAAGAAGATGTGCTATTTCCATCCCTTCTAATATAGCAGAAGGTTCTGCAAGACAATCAGATAAAGAACTAATTCAATTTTTATATATCGCTTTGGGTTCTGTTTCTGAATTAGAAACACAATTAATAATTGCCAGAAATCTCAATTATATAAATGAAATAGAAAACTATATTAAACAATTAATATCTATCAGAAGTCTAACTTTAGGGCTTATAAAATACATTAAAAATAAAAATAAATCCCTTCACCCTTCACCCTTCACCCTTCACTAAGACAAAAAACAAAGGAACTATAAAACCAATGGAAAATATATTAACAGAATTTGCAAAATTATTTCCGGCGTTAGATAATGCCCTTGCTTCAGGCATAATTGTTTTTGCAAGAATGTTGGGATTTATTCTTATGGCTCCTGTTTTGAGCCGAAAAGAAATTCCCTCAATGGTAAAAATAGGATTTGCGTTTCTCTTAACTATAACTTTAACCGGAATTTTAAAACCTCCCATGCCGGCACCTGATACTCCAATCGCTTTGTCAATATTGTTAAATGTGGCAGTAGGGGCGATGATTGGCTACATGGCAAAATTAATTCTTGTTGCGGTAGAGGCAGGTGCCGATATGATAAATATGCAAATGGGTTTATCTTCGGCAATGGTTTTAGATCCTTCTACACAAAGCCAAATTTCTATTATGGAAAAACTTTTTGCTCTTTTCGGAATATTGATTTTTATTCATCTTGGCGGAATATATTGGCTTTTCACTGCTTTCATGCGAAGTTTTGAACTTTTCCCCATTTATGCGACAAGCATTCCGCTTGCAAAAATTGTTAATATGCAATATTTAATTCAAATGACATCAAATGTTTTATATATGGGATTACAAATAGCTTCTCCGGTACTTTTAGCAACTCTCGGGCAAGACATTATTCTGGGCGTAATCTCAAAAACAGCCCCTCAAGTAAACGTTTTCCAATTAAGTTTCTTGTTTAAACCCGTTTTAGGTGCCGCCATTATGGTTTGGATTTTACCGATGTTAGTTAATGTCATAAGCGATTATTTTTTATCCTTTGCAAAGATTTTTTAGCGGCTAAAAGATATATTTTTAAAAAACATTTGCTTAACAAATATTTAAAAATCTTTTTTAGCAAATTTTTAGTTTTTCGGTTTTTAAAACAAATATAAAGTCTATATATGGGTTTGTGTGATGAAAGTACAATATATAACTCCTTATAATCAAAAAAATATACATTTTAAAGTTCGTCTCAAAGAGGAAGATTTAAAATGTAATTCCTATTGTGATTTTAGGCGAGAAGGTTTGCCTTTACTTCTAAATCAAGTTGTTTTGGGAGAAAATTTTGCAAGACCAATAAGATTTGTAGGGGTTAGTAATGATTTTGATAGTTACTTTGATATTTATAGTACAGGGAATTTGCACTTGTTGCTTATGCCAAATGAAACCGATGTAAATAATTTTGCTAAATATTATAATAGGAATAAACGTTCTACTTTAAATGCAATTGATAGGGTTAGAGAAATTGTAAAAAGTGCAACTGTAGATGAAGATTTATATATTTTTGAATCAGGATCTAGCAACCAGCAAAAAATATTTAATACAAAAGGTATAATACCTGCTCATTTACATTTTGTTACTAATGATGCGGATGGAGCTATTACTATCGATATATTGCATGATGCTTTTGTTAATTTGATTAAGACTGAATTAAAAAAAATTAAAAATGTATCCATGGATGATTTATACAGTATCATTTCAGATTTAACCCAAAAGGGAGCTTTAGGATATAAATTTGTTGCAAAAGAAGTAGGAGATGGGAAATTTGATGCATCATTATTTATTGAACATGATCCTCAAGCCCAAACTATTTCACAAGTTATTCCAAGAGTCCTGGCAATGGTTTTTCATCAAAGTAATAATCCATCTTATTATGATTGGAAAAGACTTGATACTGACCCAACAATGTGGGATAAAATAGTAAGAGAAAGAGTTTTAAAAAATAGAAGAGTTAATTCGGCATTTTTAATAGCAGCAAGGAAATTGGGTTTCTTAGCATAAAACAATTTAATACAAATTTTTTTATATTTTTTCTGTTTTCAGCATTTTTTCAATATCTACTGTAGTATTTTTCGTAAAAGTTGTTACTACAAGAGATGTTTCTACTTGTCCGAATTTTGCGACTTCATCGTTGATTATTTTAAATTCATCCATGGAGCTAACCATAATTTTTATCAAAAAATCATTTTTCCCGGTAATTCTAAGGCATTCAATTACTTGGTAATATTTAGAAAGAGCGTTTACAATGTCTTTTTCTTGTTGTGTAAAAATTCCTGCAAAACTTACAAGCATAATTGCAGTAATCGGAAACCCCATCTTTTCAGGGTTTAAATTAATTGTATAATTTTCAATAATCCCGTAATTTTCAAGTCTTTTTACTCTTTCTGCAACGCTGGAGGAGGTTAAACCGATTTCTTTACCGATTTCGGTAAAAGACATTCTTGCATCTTTTTGTAAAAGTGCAAGAATTTTTAACGAAATTTCATCTACATTAATTTTTTGCATAATTTTTTATTTTTTCCTTAATTTTTAAGGCAATATCTTTAATATTAACTTATTTTTCCCTTTATTTTATTAAAAATATACGGTTTAATATTATCAGAAGTATAAAATAATAACAAGTAGCAATAAGGAGATAAGAATGAAAAAAATAGGATTATTAGGCGGAATGAGCTGTGAATCGACAGTTGAGTATTACAGAATTATTAATACGGAAATAAGAAAAGCCCTCGGCGGTTGTTCTTCAGCAGAATTAGTGATTGAAAGTTTTAACTTCAAAGAAATAGAAACAATGCAGTTTCGAGGCAAATGGAATGAATTAGGTGAGAAATTAAGCAGAGCTGCTCAAAATCTTGAACGTTCAGGA
>JAQVKX010000100.1 GCA_028694425.1 Candidatus Gastranaerophilales bacterium | reverse complement strand
GTTTGAACAATAAGATAAAGGCATTAAAGCGAAGGGGGTTCGGATACAGGAACTGGCTGAATTTCGAGTATCGCATATACGCAGAATGCAATACCTAACTATATTTCACGAATTTGTCTGTTGAACCGTCTTTAATTGCTTTATTGGTTGCTAATGTATTGCTTTTAATACCAAAATATGTTAAAATTTTATTAAGAGGTATCGAGTATGATAATATTTAATTTCAATAAAGATAAAGCTATAGAACTTATCTTATATTTTGCTAACAAAAAATGCAAAATTGATAAGTTAACTATATTGAAATTTTTATTTTTTGCGGATATTTATCATTTAAATATTTATAACAGACCAATTTTAGGCGGTAAATATGTTGCTATGAAATTAGGACCTGTTTCTTCACAATTAAGAGATCTTATAGAAAGAGGTTCCAGTGATTTTCGTATACAAGGTAATACAATAATTCCAAGTAGAAGCAGTGATAATGACTATTTTTCAAAATCTGATTTAGAGGCGTTAGAATATGCCTTTAATCAATACTCACAGTTTTCTTCGGTTGAATTAAGTAAAATTTCCCATGAGCATAAAGCTTGGATAAATGCCAGAAAACGTGAACCTCATTCAAATAATCCCGATATATTTTATGAAGATTTTTTCGAAAACTTGACAGAAGATAAAATTATATTTTTAAAAGAAAATTCTCATTTGATGGTGATATAGTGAAATTAGAAGTAGGAGATGTATATTTAGCAAAAAGAGATGATATTGTTGACATAAAGTATAAATTTCAACTATATCTTGACACTGATTGTATTTTTCTAATAAACACAGAAAAAAGTAAAGGTAGTATAAGTGTTCTTGTAAGAAAAGAAGAATGTAAATTATTAGAATATGACAGCTGGATTTGTATTGATACGCTTTTTAGATATGATAAGAAATTTAAAATTATTACTAAAGAACAAGTTAATCCTGATGTATTAAAAAGGTTACAAAGTCTAATTTCTATGAGTAACGGATTAGACAAAATAAAACAAAGAAAAGTGATAGAAGTTATTAAAGAATATTTTGATAATCAATAATTGTTAAAAAAGTGCAAGTTTTTTAATTAGAAAACTTGCACTTTAAGTTATAATTTATAATCATTAGATTGCCGCGTCGGGCTAAAGCCCTCCTCGCAATGACATATCTCTATGGCTCATTCCTTGCCGAGAGCTATGTCAACTTATCAGCGACCAACAAAGTGGTTTCAGCCAAACGGGTTGAATAACCCATTTCGTTATCGTACCAAGAGATTACTTTAACCATGTTATCGCCCATTGTCATTGTCAATGCTGCATCTACTGTTGAAGATTGAGTAGAACCGATAAAGTCTGTTGAAACAAGCGGTGCTTCTTCATAAACTAGAATTTTGCCATCTGCAGCAGCTTTCAATGCTGCATTAACTGATTCTGCCGTTACAGGTTTTTCTGTTTCAAATACAACGTCAACAACTGAAACATCAGGAGTCGGGACTCTCATAGCAAAACCATTCAACTTACCTTTTAACTCAGGAAGAACCAAAGCAACCGCTTTAGCTGCACCTGTTGTTGTAGGAACAATGTTCAAAGCACCTGCTCTTGCACGACGAGGGTCTTTGTGACCTGCATCAAGAAGTCTTTGGTCGCCTGTATAAGAGTGAACCGTTGTCATTAAACCTTTTACGATACAGAATTTTTCCAAAACAACTTTAGCAACCGGTGCTAAACAATTTGTTGTACAAGATGCCATTGAAATTACATGGTGAATATTTGTATCGTATTTTTGGCAATTTACACCTAAAACAATTGTTATGTCTTCGTTTTTAGCAGGTGCGGAAATAATAACTTTCTTGGCTCCTGCCGTAATATGAGCTTTTGCTTTTTCTGCATCCGTGTAGAAACCTGTTGATTCAATTACAATATCAACGCCAAGTTTTGCCCAAGGTAAAGCCGCCGGATCTTTTTCGGCAAAGAATAAAATTTTCTTGCCGTTAATTACCAAACCGTCTTCAGCTACTTCAACTTTTCCGTTAAATCTTCCCATTACAGAGTCATATTTAAATATATGTGCTGCATCTTTCAATGTTAATCCCGGGTCATTAATTGCAACGTAATCAACTTTATCATAAATACCTTCCGCAATTGCTGCTCTTAATGTGTTACGGCCTATTCTTCCAAAACCGTTGATTGCTACTTTTTTTCCCATAAGTATCTCCTTCTCTTAATTACATGTATCTATAACAAGTAATTTATACCGCAAAAAAAAAGTACAATCAAGTTTTTAATTATTTCCGGGTATTTCTTCAAACCCGAGGAAAAGCAAATGTCTCACTAATCTTCTTTCTGCACATGCACTGTTTATAATTTCCAAGCAATTGTTTAATATATCATCAAGTGCTTCAAGCCTTCTAATTGCGTCTTTAACCAGTTCTTCTTTTGTATAATCCATTTTTAATCTCCTTATAAGCTGCCTTTTTATATTAATTATATTAGACATAAAATTACTATTATGCAATAATATGTTACAAAATATTAATAATGTTTTAACTTTGATAAAATAAAACATATGGAAAAGAAATTAAGACAAATAGGTGCAAGTTACGGTGTAATAATTCCAAAAACAATATTGGAATTATTAAGTATTGACCCAAAACATAATTTAGTGAAATTACGTGTTGAAGGTGACAGCCTTGTTATGACAAAAGGCAGTACGTATGAAACTTAAAAAAAATAATTAAAAAATTCTTTCCCCGTTTGCTTTATCAAAAAGGAAAAGTTTATTTTTATCAATTTTTAAAATCAAATCTTCTTCAACGGCAAAATCAGGGGGAAGTTTTACGCAACATTTTGTTTTGCCGATATAGAAGTAAGCTATTTTTTCACTGCCCAGCATTTCTGCCATATCAACATTTACGGCAAGTTTAATTTCTCCATCTACACTTGTCATGTTCTCGGGACGAATGCCGACAATAATATTCCTTCTGGAGCCGATGGCATCTCTTTGTTCAGGGGTAATTTTCACAGGAATATCGGCAATCACCAGTGTATCATTTAACATTGTACCTTCAAGAAAATTCATTTGAGGAGAACCGACAAACCCTGCAACAAAAACATTTTTCGGGTTTTGATAAATATTATCCGGTGTATCAACCTGCTGTATAACGCCTTTGTCCAAAACTACAATTCTGTCACCCATAGTAAGTGCTTCGGTTTGGTCATGTGTTACGTAAATAAATGTTGTTTGAAGCTTTTTATGCAGCTTCTTAATCTCAGAACGCATCTGTACCCTGAGTTTTGCATCCAGATTAGAAAGCGGCTCATCCATTAAAAATACTTTCGGTTCCCGCACAATCGCCCGCCCCAAAGCCACACGCTGTCTTTGTCCACCCGAAAGCTGTCTGGGTTTTCTATCAAGTAACTCGGTTAAATTTAAAATTTCGGCAGCTTCAAGAACTTTTTTGTGAATAACTTCTTGTTGAACTTTTCTCATCTTTAGCCCGAAAGCAATATTTTCATAAACCGTCATATGCGGATAAAGAGCGTAACTTTGGAAAACAAAAGCTATATCTCTGTTTTTAGGCGGAATTTTATTAACTTTTTTATCCCCGATAAAGATTTCACCGCCTGTTATATCTTCCAAACCGGCAATCATTCTCAAAATTGTTGATTTACCGCAACCCGAAGCTCCGACAAGAACAAGAAATTCTTTATCTTTAATTTCTAAATCTATCCCATCAATAACAATGTTTTTGTCATAAGCTTTTCGGATGTTTTTTAAAATTACTTCTGCCATCGCTCAATCCTTGATAATACAGTCCTCAAAATAAATTTTAGATTTTACAAAAAACATACACTACCTACGTCATCCCGAACTCGTTTCGGGATCTATCCAATACACTATATTGGCAAGATGCTGAAACAAGTTCAGCATGACACAAGATTTGATTGTTTTATGTCAAAGAAAACCCTAAATTGTAGTATAGCAGAAATAGATAATAATACAAAAAAGTTACAAAATTAAAATATGAGGATGCGGAAAAATTAAAAATTTTTCTCGCACCTCCTTAGTCCAGTAAAAGCCAAGCTACCCTTTTACCAAGGCTATGCTTGGCTTTTACCTTCTTTAGGTCGGGCACGGAATAATCTCAAAATTGTAGATTTTGGAATTATTCCGTGCCCTCTATTGATATCTTTTTTTTTTATGTTAAAGTATAAAATAAATAAGGAGGGATATATGTCAAACGCATTAGATATCACAGATGCGACTTTTGAATCTGAAGTTTTAGCATCATCTGTTCCGGTTATCGTAGATTTTTGGGCTCCATGGTGCGGTCCCTGCAGAAAACTCGGACCTGTCTTAGATGAAGTTGCAGAAGAACTTAAAGAAAAAATTAAAGTCGTGAAAATAAACACTGACGAAAATTTAAAAACGGCTAAAGAATATTCAATCATCGGCTTGCCAAGCTTGTTGGTATTCAAAAGTGGCCAGGCAGTTGAAAGATTAGTAGGTCTTATGCCTAAATCTTCAATTATCTCCAATATTGAAAAGCATCTATAGTTTATAGGGTGATAGGGTGATAGGGTGATAAGTTTATCAGTTCTCCAAGGTCATTCAATTTTGGCTAAACAACCTATAACCCTATAATACATTGTTCAAAAGTATCGAGACCGCACCGGAACGGACTACATCTTTAATGCCGATTGGTCTAAGAAGCTCTATTAGCGATTTTAATTGTTCTTCATTACATACGGCTTGAATTGTGTAAGTTTTTGGTGAAACATTTATAATTTTCGCCCCAAATTCAGCTGCAATTTTCAATAAAGCTTCAACCTCGCTTTTGGCATCTACTTTGATAAAAACAAGTTCACGGGTGATGGAATTGTCGGGAGTTAAGTCACTAACCTTTATTACCGGAATAAGTTTATGCAATTGTTTTAAAATCTGCTCCACAACAGCGTCATCACAATGTGTCACGACAATTGTTGCCCTTGCATATTTTGTGTCAATTGTAGTGGAGACGGTTAAACTCTCAATGTTATAACCTCTTGCAGAGAAGAGGTTTATCATACGGGATAATGCTCCTGCCTCATTTTTTACTAAAACTGATATTGTATGCTGCATTTTATAATTTCCTTAATAGTCTTCTTTACTTGATAAAAGCACCTCGTGCATTGGTTTTCCTGCAAGAACCCAAGGGTAAACCGTTTCGAAAGGTTCCAAGATAAAATCCAAAAACACGGGACCGGGGTATTCAATCGCTGCTTTTAAAGCAGGGATAATTTCATCTTCTCTCTCTACCCTGATTCCTTTTGCACCATAAGCTTCGGCAACTTTAACAAAATCCGGGCCGGATATTTTTGTATAAGAATAGTGCTTATGATAAAGTTTTTCCTGCCATTGACGAACCATACCCAAATAACCGTTATTCATAATAACAACCTTGACGGGTAAATTATATTCTACACAAGTCGCAAGTTCTTGAATATTCATTTGAATTGAACCGTCACCCGCAATATTTATAACAAGCCTGTTTTTATCAGCTACACCGGCACCCATTGCCGCAGGGAAACCAAATCCCATTGTACCCAAACCGCCTGATGTTACAAGTCTTCTGGGGTGAGTAAAATTAAACGCTTGAACAGTCCACATTTGATGTTGACCTACTTCGGTTGCAATTACCGGGTCATAAGGTTTTGTATATTCCGCAATACGCTCCAAAACCATATGGGCGTGAAGTTTTTCGGATTGAATTTCCGGAATAACCCGTTTTTCTTTCCATTTTTCAATCTTTTCCAACCATTTGTGCTTAACTTCTTTGTTAATTTCATAATTTTGAGCTTTAAGCTCATTAAGCATATCTTGTAAAATAATTCCGGCATCACCGACTATCGGAATATGTGCAGGAACATTTTTTGAAATAGAGCAAGGGTCTATGTCGACATGAATAATCTGAGCATCTTTTGCAAACCTTGATAAAGGACCGGTTGCTCTATCATTAAACCTTGTACCTATTGCAAAAAGAACATCACATTCGCATATAGCATAATTCGCCCAATAATTACCGTGCATCCCAAGCATGCCTAAGGATTGTTCATCATCCATAGGATAAACCCCTACTCCCATAAGCGTTGTAGCAACAGGAATATTCAGAAATTTTGATAATTCGGTTAATTCCCTTGAAGCATTGGAAGAAAGCACACCTCCACCTGCAATTATAACCGGACGTTTTGCACTGCACAACAACTGTAAAGCCTTGGAAATTTGCTTAGGATTTCCTTTATAAGTCGGGTTGTAACCTTCCAAATAAACCTCTTTAGGGTATTCAAACTCGACTTTCTGATCCAAAATATTTTTAGCCAAATCAACTACAACAGGACCTTTTTTTCCGGTATTTGCAATATAAAAAGCTTCCTTAATTGTTTGAGCCAAATCTTTTGCATCTTTTACAAGATAGTTGTGTTTTGTACAGGAACGAGTAATTCCAAGAATATCAGCTTCTTGAAAAGCATCATTACCGATGAGGTTTGCACCGACCTGTCCCGTAAACACAACCAAAGGATACCCGTCTAAATAAGCATTTGCAACACCCGTAACTATATTTGTCGCCCCCGGACCGGATGTTACAACCGCAACACCGCACTTGTCGGTAACCCTTGCATAACCCTCTGCTGCATGGATTGCACCTTGTTCATGCCTTACAAGGTAATGTTTTATGTCCTTTGTATGATACAACTGCTCATAAATACTCAAGACAGCACCGCCGGGATATCCGAAAACAGTATCTACACCTTCTTTTTTTAAAGATTCTATAAGTATTTGCGAACCTGTTAATTCCTTTGTCATAACTTCATTCATTCATTTTCCCCTGCTTAGAATTTGCGACATAATTTAAGTATATTACTTAATAAAAAAAATTCAAATATTTGATAAGTAATAAATTTTATGTTATTTATACTTGGTATGAAAATCTTAATTACAATTCCGCATTATTATAACCCTTCTGCAGGAAGCATGCACGGCTCAGGGAAAAACAATCCTCAAATCAGGATATATGCCCTTTGCTCATGCCTGTTTAATATTTATTCTTTATTCGGGCTTTCGCAGTGTATGATTGACATACGGCATAAAAAAACTGTTGATGTAAATAATAATTATTCTCACAGTATTGATGTTGTTATATGCACAACCAATGGCAAACATTTGCTAAACCAGGCGAATATCCCCAAGAATTTTTACGAACAAATGGAAGTTAAACTTGAAAATCCTAAATTTCTAGGCTTTGAATGCCAAAAAGTACTTAAGGAAAATCTAGGGAAATACGATTATTATTGCTTTATGGAGGATGATTTAATTATTAATGACCCTTATTTCTTTGAGAAAATTAAGTGGTTTAAAGGCTTTAGTCATTTTACAAATGTTCTTCAGCCTAACAGATATGAGGTTTCTACATGTGACAGGGTTTTAAAATCCTATATAGATGGGAATATTAATCCCGGAGCAACTGCAAATTACCAAAATATAAACGAAAATCCGATATTATCGGCAAATATCTTGGGACAAAATATTTTGTTTCAAAGAGTTTTGAACCCTCATTCGGGCTGTTATTTTTTAACCCAAGAACAAATGGCTCATTGGGCAGAGCAATCTCATTTTCTTGATATGGACACAAATTTCATTTCCCCGCTGGAAAGCTCAGCTACTTTAGGTTTAATGAAAACATTCAGAGTTTATAAACCAAGCCCGCAAAATGCAAGCTTCCTTGAAATCCAACATTATGGGAATTCATTTTTAGGACTTATCGGGAAAAAAATTGCACTTGCTAAATAAACACACAAAAAGTGCACTACGGTCAATTTTTAATACCTTCCTATAAAAGGTACTTGAAATAATTCAAGAGTTTTAACCATAGATGCACTTAGATAATTACATGTTAAAGGACTTAACATAAAATTACATTGCCT
>JAQVKX010000099.1 GCA_028694425.1 Candidatus Gastranaerophilales bacterium | reverse complement strand
ATCCTCAATGACGTTAACCACATAAGTTTTTCCGCCTAAAGTTGATATATTAACCCCAATTCCACTGATTTTAGAATCAATAGAAGAATTTTGCTCGGCATAATTATGTTTATTTAAATACCTTGAATAAGGGTCATCTAAACTTTCCAGCATGGTATTTATAGCAACATTGGCATCTTCGTCTGTTTTGATTTTTCCTCTGTAATGTTTTTTCCATCTGTTCCAATCCTGACCGTTAAGATTAGCATCATAAAAGTTATTGTTAATTATTCGCCAGGTTTTTTCAAACAGCTTTTGTGAGCTTACATGTTCTCTGTTTACCAATTCATTTGTGTTTATAACGGAAGTATCCGTAAGTCGCCCTGATAAAATATTATTAAATATAACCAGTATTAAAACTAATAATATAAAAATTATAATTTGTTTTTTCATTTGGTACTCTTCTTTTGTATTTAGTATGGCGAATTCAACTCAATTGTTTTCTACTTAATATTTAATAACAATCAACATTTTTTTTCAATAGCTGAATGGTGAACGAAAGGGTGATAAGGTGAACAGGTGAATAGGTGAAAAGAGAAGAGGAAACAGGGAACAGGAAACAGAAAGTTTTCGCTATTAAAAAAAATTTCATTTTCCATTTAAAAACCACGCCTCTACACATCCACGCATCTTGTCTTCTTTTCTATTCCCTATTCCCTATTACCTATTACCTATTTCCTATTACCTATTACCTATTTCCTCGTTACAATGCTTCAAATCCCGGTGAGCTTTGAGGCAAGTTTTGATATCCCGTATTTGAATAAACAGTCTTTTTAATGTATTTATCTGTATAATTTCCTCTTTCAAATATTGTTTTAAGAGTATTTTCTCTTTGTACCAGAGAATCAATTCCCGGATTGTAATTAGGATACAATTGGACTAATTCACACCATACGGCTGCTTCCATCGTCCAAGCGTAAGTTTCTTCAGCTAAAGAATTATATTCATCCTGATGCAATGCCTCATGGGATAACAGTGCCGCAAGTGCAATGGCAGGAGAATTATTGTGTTTATTGCTTATATAAATATATAATCTCTTACCTCTTTTCCAACCTAAAGCATCGTAGCTTGCATAATTTTTATTAATTTGTCCCAGATCCTTAAATTCAATTTTAATCGGTTTTGTAGTTAAATTGTTCCCCAAAACGGCATTTCTTGAAAATTCCCCGCTTGTACCTTTTAGCATATCCAAAGCGACAAAAAATACTTCATCTTTACATGAACATTTGTATTCATCCTTAATTTGGCTAATATATTCCTGTGTATATTTCGCAGGGTACAAAGGATTAACTGCTTCACTTGTTTTTACAGCCGCAATAGTAGTTTTTTCATTTTTTTTCATTTTCTTAACGGTAATTTTTCCTCCTTTAAAAACGGGAGGTTTGTCAAGAATCAGGGAAAATGCGGGTGCAAATCCAAAACTCAACAATAAAAGCACTAAAATCCCAACAACATATTTTTTTTTCATAAAAATCCCCTTCATCTTCCGTTCTCAACAATATTTTTTCTAGAAAAAAGTCATGACAACAATATAACACTTTTTTATTTTAAGGACAAATTTTTATTTGTCTAAAAAAACAGATGTAATTTAAGACAAAAAGTTCCGGGTTGATAAAAAAGAATGTAACAAGGCAGTAAAATTTAATTTCTCCAAACTAAAATTTAGCGTGCTTTTGACCTCTCCCCTTGTGGGAGAGGTCGACTTTCAACGTGAGCGGAAAACTGCGAACGTTAGAAAGTCGGGTGAGGGGTATTGTAATTTGCTTAATTATAGCACCCCTCACCTAATTTTTCTAATGCTCGTTCCTCGCATTGAAAAATCTCCTCTCCCGCAAGGGGAGAGGAGATAAAATTGTGACAAATTCTCACTTTAAGCTCCATTTGCTAACGGGTATCTCACATCATACCGCCCATACCACCCATGCCTGCCATTGCAGACATATCAGGCATTGAAGATTTTTCTTCAGGAATTTCCACAACGGCCGCTTCTGTTGTTAACAACATAGAAGCAACTGATGCCGCATTTTCCAAAGCTGAACGTGTAACCTTTGCAGGGTCAACGATACCGGCTTTTATCATATCGGTAAATTCATTTTTCAAAGCATCATAACCGAAAGCATCTTTCTCGGATTTAACTTTATCGATTACAACATCGCTTTTTGCACCTGCATTGGTTGCAATTGCTTTTAAAGGTACATCAAGTGCTGAAAGCAAAATTTTGAACCCGATTTTTTCATCATCTGTTTCAAACTTAAGATTTGGAAGTTTTCCTTCAAGCTCTTGCTGAACTCTTACAAGAGCAACACCGCCGCCGGGAACAATTCCTTCCTCGTTAGCCGCACGGGTTGCGTTAAGAGCATCTTCAATTCTTAACTTTCTTTCTTTTAATTCAACTTCACTTGCTGCACCTACCTCAATGACGGCGACACCGCCGGAGAGTTTTGCAACACGTTCTTGAAGTTTTTCTTTATCATAATCGGAGTCAGAGGCTTCAATTTGTTTTCTGATTAATCTAACTCTTTCTTCGACTGCTTTTTTGGTTTCGTTACCTACAACGATTGTTGTTTCATCTTTAGTAACTGTAACTCTTTTTGCCATACCCATCATTTGAGTTGTAACGTTTTCGAGTTTAATTCCGAGTTCTTCAGTAAACATTTCGCCGCCTGTCAGGATAGCGATATCCTGAAGCATTTCTTTTCTTCTATCTCCAAATCCCGGAGCTTTTACCGCAACCGCTCTTAAGACTTTTCTCATTGTGTTTACAACGAGTGTTGCAAGGGCTTCGCCTTCAACGTCTTCTGCTATCAATAACAATGAACGTCCGTCACGTGCAACTTGTTCCAGAACCGGCACCAAGTCAGCTATTAAGTTAATTTTCTTATTAACACAAAGTACATACGCATCATCTAAAACCGCTTCCATCCTTTCCGCATCTGTTACAAAGTAAGGTGAAATATAGCCTTTGTCGAACTGCATACCTTCAACTACTTTTAAGTTAGTACCGAAAGATTTTGATTCTTCTACGGTTATAACACCGTCGTGTCCGACTTTTTCCATAGCTTCTGAGATTAATTCACCTATTTCTTTTGAATTTCCTGCAGAAATTGTAGCTACTTGTGCTGTTTCTTCTTTTGTTACAACCGCTTTTGACATAGTTTTAATTTTTTCTACGGAAAGCTCAACGGCTTTGTCAATTCCACGTTTCATGCACATCGGGTTCGCACCTGCGGTTAAATTTTTCAAACCTTCTTTAACTATAGCCTGTGCTAAAACAGCAGCGGTTGTTGTTCCGTCACCGGCAATCTCATTTGTTTTGGAAGAAACTTCTTTCAATAGTTGAGCACCGGCGTTTTCGAGACCGTCTTTAAGCTCAATTTCTTTTGCGATGGTAACACCGTCGTTAACTATTTGCGGTGCACCGAATTTCTTTTCCAATATTACATTACGACCTTTTGGTCCCAAGGTTACTTTCACAGCATCTGCAACTGCGTCAATACCTTTTAGCAACGACTTACGTGCATCTTCTTGAAAAACTATTTTTTTTGCCATTTTTATTTCTCCTTTATTTATGCTCCAGTTATTGGTGAGAAGAATTATTTGTCCTCTCACTTCTCACTTTTCACTACTCTATAATCGCTAAAGCGTCTTTAACAGACAAGATTTTATAAACTTGTCCGTCGATTTTTACGTCTGTACCCGAATATTTTGCGTATAAAACAACTTCGCCGACTTTAACATCAAGCGGTTCTCTTTCACCGCTATCTAACGTTTTTCCGGGTCCGACTGCAACAACTTCGCCTTTTTGCGGTTTTTCCTTTGCGTTATCCGGGATAAAAATTCCGCCGGATGTTTGTTCATTGTCTTCAATAATTTTAATAACAATCTTGTCTCCTAATGGTTTAATTGCCATGTTTGTTACTCCTTCTCTTTATTAACTGCCTTTTTGTTTGTGTGAAACGTGAAATGTGAAAGGTGAAAGGTGAAAAGTGAAAAGTTAAAGTTTTGCCTTGCAAATTTTTTCTCTTTTCTATTTTCTCTTTGCCTTTTACTCGTCACTTCTTTTCACATTTCACGTTTCACATTTCACCTTATTCATTTATACAATAAAATTATCAAATAAAATAAAACCTTAAGGAAAAATTAATAATTTTGTTAAAAAATGCACTTAAGAAAATTTTTAGTGTCAAAATTAATTAATTTAAGGTATAATCATTTATGGAGGAAGAGGCATGTTTAATTTTATTAAACTTAAAAATTTAATAAAAACAGAATCTGGTAAGTCTAATTTTGTAAAAGCTGTTAAAAAAATAGAAAAAATCATTTTTTCATTAGAAAAAAATGATTTAGTGTCAATCGTAACTAAAATAGGTATTATACCTGAAGATATTGAGCAAAATTCCACTGAAGAAAAACTATATGCTAAGACTGCTGATTTAATATTGGCTAAATGTTTTCAAGAATTAGGGTTAAAATCGGCTGTTATTAATCAAAGAGCTAATTGTGCCGATGTTTTTGCTAAAAGTCTTTATCATAAATATTCTTTAGTTGCAGATGCAAAAACATTTAGATTAAACCGAACAGCTAAAAATCAAAAAGATTTTAAAGTTAAATCTATGGTGGATTGGAAAGAAGATAATGATTATGCTATTTTAGCTTGTCCATATTTTCAATATCCAAAAAGTAATTCACAAATTTTTGGACAAGCATTAAGCGGTAATGTATTATTATCCTCATGGGAGTATTTTTCAATTTTGTTAAAAAATAACATTAGAGCATACGGAAAAAGTCCAATTTTGATAAAAATTGAGACTTTTCCGTATGCGACCTTAGAAGTGTGAAAACCTTGCCGGCTGCGGGATAGCCGGCGGCAAGGTTTGAAACCGGACATAAGAGTTTACAGGAAAAAGGAACTTTTTTCCGTAAACTCTTATGGAAACTAAAGACTTCAGCTTAGAAGAAATATGGAATATTAGCCAAACTATTGCAGAACATACAAGTGTTTCTTCGCAAAATAACAACTTCCTTGAGGACCAAAATAAATTATTATGCAAGATAACCGGTTTAGAAATGCAATCTTGTTTGGATAATTTTTTTGTTTTTAAAACAGAAATAATTACTAGGGGTGAAGAAGAAATAATATTTTGGGAAAATAAAATTTCTGAAATAAAGACTTTTTCAAAAGAAAAAGCGATAAAAGAACTTATATTATCTCTAAAATTAAATGAAAAAATAAATGTTATTAGACGATATATAGATTCATTGAGGTAAAAGTTTATGGATAATAATGATTTAGATAAAATATGTTTTGGTGATTCAATTCAATTACTAAAAAAAATTGAAACAGAGTCAATACATATGATATTAAGTGATATACCATATGGCATAGGTGCTGAAGATTGGGATGTGTTGCATGATAATACCAATTCTGCTTATTTAGGAACAAGCCCGGCACAGGAGAAAGCAGGAGCCATATTTAAAAAACGCGGCAAACCTTTAAATGGTTGGTCTGAAGCAGATAAAGAAATTCCAAAACAATATTATGAATGGTGCTGTTCTTGGGTTAATGATTGGTTTAGAGTTTTAAAACCGGGTGCTTCGGTTTTTGTTTTTGCAGGAAGAAGACTAGCCCATAGATGTATCTGTGCATTTGAAGATGCCGGTTTTACTTATAAAGATATGATTGCTTGGAATAAAGAGAAGGCACCTTATAGAGCACAAAGAATAAGCAAAGTTTTTGAAAGAAGACATGATGAAATTAATTCAAAAAAATGGGAAAATTGGCGGGTAGGAAATTTAAGACCTGTTTTTGAACCTATTTTATGGTTTGTCAAGCCTTATAAGATTGGAGGAACTATAGCAGACAATATGATTGAACATCAATTAGGTGCATTTAATGAAATTGATTTTAATAAATATACCCATTCAACAGATAATATAATATCTGTTAAATCAACTTCTGAAGATATAGGATTACATCCGACACAAAAACCTGTTAAATTAATGAAAATATTAATTGAATTAACCACAACAGAAAATCAAACAGTATTAGATCCTTTTTGTGGTAGCGGAACTGCTCTATTAGCTGCCAAAATATTAAAAAGACATTTTATAGGATTTGAAAAAGAACTAAAATATTATAATGTTGCAAAAAGCAGAATTGAAGAAATTGATAATAATAATCAAATCAGTCTTTTTGCATTTAGCAGCAAGATATGATTTTATCTGCGGTAAAAAATTAATAATCTGAGTTATTGCATACTGATTAAGTACTTAACGGTTAACTCTCATATTTTTGAACACCCGGGAATTTATTTTCACCGGTTTTTTGTTGTGTTATCCAATATTGAACCTTCGGGATTACGGTAGACAAAAAGTATGCTGCAACTGCATATCCTGCAATTAAATTAAGTGCATTAAAGAATAAATTGTTTCTGCTCGCTTTTTTCAAAGTACTAAGGTCAATATTTGTACCTTTTATTTCTGCCTTTTTAATAATACACTCAATATAAGCTTCCATTTCTTTTTTTAGGGCTCTTAATTTATTTTCAAGGAAGAAAGCAGTGGCGTCAGTTGATTTTTTATTGGAAAATTCTTCAAAAACGGTATTCAAAAATTCAGGAGTGTTAATAAGTCCTCCACGGTAAATATCTTCAAGCTGTTCAAGTGTTAAAAATCTCCCTAATTCAGTACTTGAAGGTTGAAGTTTGGACATTGCCCAAGCACGTTTACGTAAATCTTTATTTTTAAATATGATTTTTCTAAAATCCCTAACTTTTATCTTTCCATCTTTAATTTGGCTTTTAACCTCCTCCGGAATTTTCGGTTCTCCGCCCAGAACTAATTCTCTAAATTCTTGCGGGGTATAGCTTTTAGGTTGTAATTTACTTTGAAGATGTGTGTCTAAATGTCCCACACTTGCAGTATCAAGCCTTGAGAATTTACCGCTTTCTATCCAGTTTAATGCGGCATTCAAGTGCGGTCTGCAAAACAGATAGAAATAAATTGATGTAATATCCCTGAAAAGCACTTCTCTTCGTTCATGTTTGTTTCTTGCATTAATCGCTCTTCCGCCTGCAACACCCGCATCGGTTGATAATAATGTATATATAGGATGTTCTTCAAGGCAGTATGCTAAAGGTAAAAGATTCAGTCCTTTAAAAGAAGTGCCTGTTTTGTTCTTGGATGTTCCTTTAAATTCATCAAAGGTTTTGCCCTTTTTCATTAATCCATACTTTTCGGTAGCCAATTTCTCCGTTGAATTTTGATATTGTCTTGTTATTACCTGATTTAATTTTGGAACAACAAAGCCGATAATGGCATTAGATAGTAAAACGCTTATCATGATTTTTGTAAATTTAAACCTGCCCAAAGTTTTTTCACTTAGGTGCGGAAAATTTCTCATAAAATGTTGAATGGGGTTTCTTACAGCATCTTTTCCTACGTCAAAATCAACATCCGGACATTTTAATATTTTTTTACCAATAAAATCACCAATTTTACTGAATGCTTTAACTCCGCCAAGCCAAAAAATTGCACCAAGGGTTTCTTCGGTACCCCTTTCTCTTGCTTCAACAAATCCGCCTCTTTTATAAGCATAGTAAGTTCTGCCGCCGGTTACGGCAGCTTCAAGCAATATTACAGGGAGAAGAACATCGCTTTTTCCCAAATAAGAAATGCATGTTCTTGCTCCACGCTCAAATGAGGGATAAATTTTGTTTAAACTTACCATTTGCCTTCTTTTTTCAATAAAGACTAATGCACAACTCCATTTTTTTACAAAAATGTTTTTGTGCAAAGTCTTTTGGCGTCTAGTGTCGAATGACTAAACGGCACTCCTCGTGCCGATTTTGCCATTCTCACTTTTGTAAGGTCAACCACTGCACAAATAAGAAAAAACAAATTTTCTAAAGTTGTGCAGTGGTTTCTATAGACAAATATAAAAAAACCCTGAAAAATTTTTTTTGCGTTTTTCTGAGTTAATTGTTACACTTTATAACATTAATTG
>JAQVKX010000098.1 GCA_028694425.1 Candidatus Gastranaerophilales bacterium | reverse complement strand
AAATTCCTCTAAAGCTTTTTCAAATGCCGGTAATAATCCATTAAACTCCTGTATTGTCATCCCAGTCAATGATTTCATAACTCTATCGCTCGCAAATGCCCTATTTACAACCATCTTACCCCCCCCCCTGAATATGTAACAATATATTCATATTCCTTGATTTTAAAGGAAATAAGTTTTATTATCATACTGTAGATAGATTAATTTACGACAGGTTTAATCAATTAACCGGGTAAATAATAATAATAATAAACCTTCATTTGAAGCAAGATTAGTCAACTATAGTAAATGGCATGAATTATTTGCTGAATGGTCTGAAAAAATAGGTCCCGATAAATTTAGAGAATTTCTTGATACTTTAAAGGCAAATGCTCAAATAATCGGCGATATGACTCGACTTGGAGACAATGTAAATATAATAGTAGATTCATCGGATAGGGATTTTTCTGAAGTATATACCACTAACTATAGGGAGGATTTCCTGAATTCTGTAAGAGTATTTATAGGTATAACTGAAAAAGATGCAAGTAATACAGCCGGAGAAGACTTAGCTATAGAGTTTATTTGTAGAATAAATCAAGCTGTAGCAATTCTTAATGCTCCTCTAATAAAAACATTTAATATTCCTGTCCCTGTCACTGGTTCTAGTCCCCTACAAGTTTTGAATGCAATAACTAAGGCTGATATACGTTAGAATTACAAGGCAAGGCGGTTAGTGTTGCGATTACTAAATAATATTATGTCATGCTGAACCTGCAGCCTGCCCTGAACTTGTTTCAGGGTTTCAGCATCTTACCGGCGTAGCATTTTGGATAGATCCTGAAATAAATTCAGGATGACAGTTAGATTTAAGTCATAAACAAGGCTATTCTTAAATTTAAAGCCAAATTACATGTCTAAAATAATATCATTCTAATTGTAAATCATTACACTAGACCATGATGTAACAAGTTGTAAAAATGAGACCACTGTACAAGTAGAGACTAATGCTCAAGTTCATTTTTTACAAAAATGTCCTTGAGCATTAGTCTCATGACGTCTAGTGTTGAAACGGCGGAAAAGTGTGATTTCCCGCTGTTTTTCACTTCTTGGTGTCTCGCATTAAACGGCATTCAGGCAAAAGTGTCATTTTGCCTTGGAATGCCTCTGCTCGACATCCGCTTTTGTAAGGTCGACCCCTGCAAAGTCTCAAAATTATAAATTTTGGACTTGTGCAGCGGTCTCAGTATAGAAAATTTGTTTTCTATTATCTGATTGCTTGATATTTTGTAGTGTTTATGCAAAAATTAGTTTTAAGAGGCATATGAAAATTCGGGTTTGGTTTTTGACCCGATAAGGAAGTCTTATGGCAAGGTAGCTCAGCTGGTGAGAGCGCACGGCTCATACCCGTGAGGTCGTCGGTTCGATCCCGACTCTTGCTATTTTTATCCCCAAAAAACCTCATCGGCTATGTTTGTTTTGTTCAAATATTTATTAAAATGGTACTTATACCGATTTGCCGGCTCAAAATTAAAATTTTAAAACTTGGCAGTAACCATTTTATAAATTAATCCCAAATTTATTCACAACTTTTTGAACAATACTTTTTCTAAAAACAGCACAATTATCGGGTAGTGCTTTATTAGTTTCAAAATCAAAGTTTAAAATATCACTTTGTATTTTTCTTACATTTTCTTGAAAATCTTTATCCGAATTAAGCAGGCTTGAATTATCATATTTTTTGTTTAAGTCAAGTCTTACGGTGGACATGTGGTGCATTGCAAGTTCTTGCGGGGAAAATAGCCTGAACTTTCCTCTGTGAAACAATGTTCTGGTCGGATCGGTTGCACAGGGGAAATAATCTTCCCCGTGGAATTGCTCTTTAAACCGATTAATTTTTATGATAAACGGAACATAAAAGTTGTACAAATCAAATTTTTCAGGTATAAATGTGTAATTTCCGATGATTTGATTTTCAGGACTTTTTAAATATTCAATAATGCTTGCTGCAGAAGTTGCAATGTTATTTTCTATAATATAATCAAGAGCTTGCTTAAATTGTTCTTCATCGTAAAATTCATCCGCATCCATACTTAAAAAGTAATTACAGTGTCTTTTTTTAGCTAATTCAAGCCCGATATTTCTTTTGTTTTTTTCATTTTGATGAGGGCTGAGTGCAAAATCAGGTTCATATTTATATATTTCATCAACTAAACCTTCTGCCGTTAATTTTTTTAATTTTTCTTCCAAGTCGGGATTTGCAGAATTACCAAAGTTAGATACGGTTTGATAAACAACATTTATATACTGAACATTTCTTCTAACGGACTTGATTGAAAACGGCAAAAGTTCTTCGCCGTCAAAAATGTTATAAGAAACCCCGATTTTTATATTTCTTCCTAAAAATTTAAACCAAAGTTTTTTAATTTTATTAATAATTTTTTTGTTCACTATACACCATTCACTTAGTTAATCACTTGTTTAACTCCGCTTCCGATTTCAAACTCATAGCCGAGTTTTAGCAAAACGGCTTCAAGAGAGCCTACGGCAGTTATTAAATCCCGTTCGGAAATAAATCCGAGAGTTCCCATTCTAAAAATCTTATCTTTAAGCTGGTTTTGACCGTTTGCGACAACAATGTCAAAGTCATTTTTAAACCCGTTTCTGATATCAGGAACGGAAATTCCTTTTGGCGGTAAGATAGAAGTTATAGCATAGCTTGCATTTTCATCATCTTTTACAAATAATTCCAATCCTAAAGCTCTTATTGCCTTTCTTAAACCTAATGCAATTTTTTTATGTCTTGCAAAAATGTTTTCCAAACCTTCTTTTTTCATAATTTTTAAAGCTTCATGCAGTGCAAAAACCAAGTTTACGGCAGGAGTCCAAGGAGTTGTATCTTCCAAAAAAGCTTTTTTATGAGCTTTCCAGTCAAAATAAAAACTCGGGTACAGACATTTTTCATGAATTTCCCAGGCTTTTTTGCTTGCAGCAAGGAAAGCCAATCCGGGCGGTATCATAAAACCTTTTTGAGAGCCGGAAACCAAAACATCAATACCCCATTCATCCATTTTAATTTCCATTGCACCGACACTTGTAACTCCGTCTACAACAGAAATTGCACCATGATCTTTAATGATTTTACAAAGAGCTTTTACATCATTTTTTGCTCCTGTCGAGGTTTCGCTATGGGTTAAAGTAACGATTTTTATTTCTTTTTTAGCATCTTGGGCTAATTTTTCTTTTAAATCCTCGGGGGTTATAACTTCACCGAGTTCTGTTTCAAGTTTTTCTACCACAGCACCTCTGGATTGAGCTATATTTGCCCATCTCGCCCCAAAATTACCTATAATAAGCGATAAGACTTTATCACCTTGGTTTACAAGGTTTGCCAAAGCCGCTTCCATGGCACCCGTTCCACTTGCAGTAAATATAAAAACATCATTTTTAGTTTGAAAAAGCCATTTTAAATCAGCATAAACTTCTTTTAAAATATTTGAGAATTCCGAACTTCTATGCCCGATAGGGTGTTTTGCCATCGCTAAGAGTATACTTTCGGGTACCGGAGTAGGTCCGGGTATCATTAAAAACGTTTTATCCTGCATTTTTGTCTCCTTTTTTAAATGGAAAATGGAAAATTGAAAATGGGAAATAATTTAGGTTATAAGGTGAACAGGTGGATAGGTGAAAAGTTTTATTTTCCGTTTTCTATTTACTATTTACTATTTACTATTTACTATTTACTATTTACCGTTTACTTTTACAATTTTCTCACAAAAACCGTTTTTCTCAATAATTCTATTTAACACATCTGACATTAGAATGATTCCCTTTATAATAATTGCCTGTGCCTCCGGATGTAAAAAGTTGATAGTATGCATTTGCGGTATTGGTGGCATGTTCTGTAGATGTCCAGTAATATCCCGTCATATTCAATTGTGAAGCTAAAGAAGCATCATATGTTCCGCTGCCTGAATTATATGCCGCATTGTATATATCATTTAATTGTGTTTTTGATGGTAATTCCATACCTTTTGCTTCGCAAGCCGCTATGGCACCTGCCCAGTGGTTATTATATGTAAATCCGCCTGATTCAAATGTTCCTAAGTATGTGTATGAAGTATTTGTTATATCAACACACAAACTTCCGACTTCTACGCCGTCACATGTAGAGAATGTAACATGCCAAGCCCTGATGTCTTTGTCTACCTCATTCGGTTTTTGATTGCCGTTTACATCGTATAACATTAATAAGCAATTTGTTGTTGCACCGGGAGTGTAACTCCTTGAAGAACTTGATGCCGAGTAGGAAGAACCTGAAGATGTATCATACCACTCGGGAGGAGTACAGTCAGACTTGAACGCCAGTATTGCATTCACTCCGTCTGCAAGCCTTAAACCCACAAGCGAACTGGTATTGGCGTCATCTCCAAAATCGGCACCGGTTGATAAACTGCTTATAGATATTACCGTACCGTCAGAGTTGGTAAATGATGAAACAAAACAATCGCTTAAATTAGAAACAGAACACCTTCCGGCAACTTTTATATATTGTTGTAAAGTATTTACAAATTCGTCATTTGTGGAATATCCCGACAAAAGTCCCTCGATATTCATCCTCTTTGCTGCTTCTTCCATTTTGGCTTCAAAATTATCTTTTTCTTTTGCCCAAGACATGGTGTTTATTCTGTCCATCATCAATGGAAGCAATACTGCCGCAATAATACCTATAATTGCCATTGCAATTAATGTTTCAGCTAAAGTAAAAGCTATTTTTCTTCTTCTTTTAAACTTAAATCGCCACATACTAAAAGCGTACCGCTTTTTGATTTACTTGTCAAGCAAAAAACTTTCAAAGATTTTTTAAATGATTAATTTTTATTTCCGGTTTTAGGATTATGGAAATTGCGTCTATTCTGAATTTTTTATATTTAACTTTTGTCTCTTTTAAATATTGAAAAAGCCCGGTTTTAATGTGATTATATTTTGTTTTGGTAATTGCTTCCAGCCCGGAACCGCAAAAATCAGTCGAACGGGTTTTAACTTCAACAAAAATAAGTGTATCATGATATTTTACAATTATATCTATCTCACAAGCTTTTGAAAACCTTTTGTTTGCCTCGATTATTTCATATCCTTGTTTTTTAAGATATTCTTGTGCCAGCTGTTCACCTTTTGCTCCGGTTTCTTTGTTTGTCATTGGTTAATCTCTCTCTCACTCTATAAACATGCAATCGCCGTAACTGTAAAAGCGGTATTTATTTTCAATCGCTTTTTTGTAAGCGTCCAAAACAAATTTTCTGCCTGCAAATGCACATACAAGCATTAAAAGTGTTGATTTAGGCAAGTGAAAGTTTGTTATAAGTTTGTCGATAACCTTGAATTTATAAGGAGGATATATAAATAATTGTGAAAAATCTTTGCAGGCTTTAACTTTACCGTATTTTTCAAAAGCGGTTTCCAATGTTCTGACGGAAGTTGTTCCAACCGCTACAATGTTTTTGCCTGCTTTTTTGGCGTCATTTATTATTTTTGCGGTTTTTGCAGAAATTTCAAAACTTTCGATTTCCATTTGATGTTCGGTAATATCTTCGCATTTTACCGGCTTAAACGTACCCAAACCGACATTGAGATTTACATAACATATCTGAACACCTTTTTGTTTTAATTTTTTCAGGATATCTTTTGTGAAATGTAAACCTGCTGTAGGTGCGGCAACAGAACCGACATGTTTTGCAAAAACTGTCTGATAACGTTTTGCATCAAGCTTTTTTATTGCTTCAGTTGTTTCTTTACGCTCAATATAAGGCGGAAGCGGAACATGTCCTACTCTGTCCAAAATCTCGTAAATGTCGCCCTTGTAGCCTAACTCAATTAGCCATTTGCCGCCTTCTATGCGAACTAAGGTTTTTACAAATAATTCTTCGCTTATTTTAATAATATTATTTGCATTAACACGCTTTGAAGGCTTTACAAGAGCTTCCCATTGTTTATTTTTCAGTTCTTTCAGTAAAAAAATCTCAACATGAGCACCGGTTATTTTCTGCCCTAAAAGCCTTGCAGGAAAAACTTTTGTATTATTCAAGACCAAAACATCATTTTCATCAAGCAAATCGACTATATCGGAAAAATGTTTATTTTGAATGGTTTTTGCCGACTTATTAAGCACCATCATTTTTGATTCGGTTCTTTTTTTTGCCGGTGTTTGAGCAATCATTTCTTCAGGTAAAACATATTCAAAGTCTGAAAGTAACATTTTCACCTCTTGTACTTTTTAGCTTATAAGGTTATAAGGTGAATAGGTGAACAGTTTGGTTTATAGGATGATAGGGTGATAAGTTTATCAGTTCTGCAAGGTTGTTCAATTTTAGCTAAATAACTTATAACCCTATAACCTTATAACTCTATAAACTTCTTTTTCCTGTTCCCTGTTTACCGTCCTCTGTTCCCCTATTCCCTATTCCTTTACCTCAACCTTTTTAGCTGTTCTTACAGCATCATCATCGATTTTTTGTTTTCTCTTTTCATCTTCTGCTTCAAGTTGTTTGTTTATAATAACAGTTTGAACGACTTGGATTAAGTTGCTGGCTATTAAATAAAGCAAAACCCCTGCAGGAATCGGTATAAATATAAAAGTTGCCATAATCATTATCGGCATAAAGGTTCCCATTGACTTTTGCATGGCTTTTTGGGTATCATCCATATGCTGGGAGTTTGTTGATGCCATCATAATCTTTTGTGTTGCAACCATTGTTATACCAAAAAGTAGAATCAGAACTAAAACGTCAAAGTGGAACGAGCTTTTAACCGCTTTTGTAGGCATTGAAGCTGCTAAAATACCGCCTTTTCTTACAAATTCAACTTTTTCTATTTCTCTGTTCTGATTATTTGAAACAGTCATTTCTGCTTTTTTAATTTGGTCAAGCTGACTGAATTTCATATCCAGACTATCTAAGCTTACTTTTAAATCAAGCGGTTCACCCGGAATAACGTCTCCTTGAACTTCCAACGCTTTGGTTGGTTTTTCAACCTTAACATTTTCTACAGTTTCTTTTGGCAGGTAGACCGTCGCTGTTTTACCCAAAGTGAAAGTATCATACTTCGAAATCCCCATATTTCCGTCATAAGAAATTCCGGCTGTGGTTTTTAATGTTTCATCAAGCCTGTTAATAAAGAAAAATTGAGTGTTTCCAGCCATCTGAATAAACTGAGGACTCATTAAAGCAGAATACAATAAAATAAATATCGGCATTTGAATTAACAAAGGAAAACAGCCTGACATGGGATTGAACTTATGTTCTTTGTAAAATTCCATCATTTTACGCTGCATTGTCTGCGGATCACTCTTGTACCTGTCTTGAATTGCTTTTAATTTAGGCTGAAGCGTTTGCATCATTTTCATTGAACGCTGCTGGGAAACCCCTAAAGGCCACATTGCAAGTCTGATTATAACCGTAAGAAAAATTATTCCCCAACCGTAATTACCTACTATATTTGATAATGCTTTTAATGCTTCTATTGTTAATGTTATAAAATCCATTTTTTACCTCAACACGAAATCCTTTTGATTTCGCTTACCATGTTTATCTTAAATTTTACTTAGATTTTTCTGATGCCGCTTACCAGCTTTATTGCACTCAGGTCTTGTTTCGCTGTCTCTCTATTAGCGTATCTGACCCCTGTCTTGAATTTCGGCGGTTCGGAAAAGCGTGGTTTTCCTCACCAGGACGAGTTTCACTTCGTTCACTCTTGCCGAAATTCGCTCGCATCTCCTTTGCTTGATTGCTTTTTATATTGTCAGATAAGAATACCAGACCTTCTCTAAACAATGTAAGTGCAATCTGCACATTCAATACTTATGCTAGCACAAATAACACTCCAAATCAAAGTAACGAAATGTAAAGATTATCTTAAATTAGTAACTAATCACCAGGAATCAAACATGGTTGGGACTCTTTAGTAATAAGTGTTCGTGGCTCCTCCTCCCTTGCACTCTGCCGAACAAAAGTTGACTAAATGTCAGGTTTTGTGAGAGGTAGGATAGAATTTCAACACAAGGAACGAGTGTCAGAAATTCTAGGTGGAGGGTAAAAAGCTCGCAATAACTGCTATTCACCCTCACCCGACTTTCTAACGTTCGCGGCTTCACCGCTCACGCTGAAAGTCGGCCTCTCCGCAAGGGAGAGGCAAAAAGCTCGATAAATCTC
>JAQVKX010000097.1 GCA_028694425.1 Candidatus Gastranaerophilales bacterium | reverse complement strand
TTGCAATTAAAACGTTGGAGAGGGATAGCAACACGATATGCTAAAAATACAGCATCTTACTTGGCTGCTGTACAAATCAGATGCATTGCTATTTGGGGAGGCATCTCGTGACGACACCATCTAGCAATAATAAATTTGTTTTGTTTTATTATAAGCAAAATAAGTTAAACAGAAGGTCAGGTGTAAAAATGAAAATTTTTTTAATTCCTCAAATACGTATTCCCCACAATATAAATAGAAATATTAATAGTTGTATTGCTTTCACGGGGATAAGTGATGATTTAGGCAGTGATAAATTTCAATACAGTAGTAACCCTGAAATAAACGCAAAAATTGAATCAGTTCAAAAAGTAAAATATAAATTACTTGTAGAATTTTCTGACCGAGTTGAAATAGAAAGCAAAGGCTTGAATGTAGAAATACCTAATTGTATTATGTTAATTGATAAATCTGCAGGAACAAGTGAAAATTTTATAGATTGGTTAGGTGAAAGTTCCGATTGCAATTTTGTTAAACTGGCAGATGCGGATAATGATACATTACAGCGTGGGTTGTGGGATACATTAGTCAAAGCGGGAGAGATTTTTGAGGCAACAAAAAGAAGGACGTTAATACACGTAGAGGGTTTTGACAGATTAATAACCGCTGCAACAAATGCTCCTGAAAGTATTGCCGCTTTGAAAGAGGTAATGTGTTGTTGTGCCCAAGATTTCGGTTCAACGATAATATTCAAGACAAAAGATCCTTCAAAACTTGTAGTGGAAACTATTCAGCCTCACAGGGTTACTGCTAAGATTGACATATTAATTCAACAAGATGTATTAAATTTTTATAATGATTTTATGGAATCGATGGGCTTACCCGTTATAAGGGCTAAAAATGCTGCTCCATCAATTATACCTGCACCTGTGATTGCAAAAGACAAAGCAACACATGAAGCCGATATAACTCCACAAGCAGCAGAACCAAATCTTGCAAAAACTGAAGAACCTAAAACTCCGATTGATGACAAACCTACAGCAAGTGAAGCAGTAAGACCAACTCAAATGAACGAAACAGCGGAAATAGAACCTATAGAAACAGAACCGGGAAATAAAACAAGCATTGAAATGCCTAAAATATCTCCTAAAAGTTCGGAAGAACAACCTGTAGAACAAGCAATAAAGCAAGAAATAAAAGAAATGTCTAATTCAGCAAAAGCATTAAAGATTTTTGGAGTATTAATTTTAATCGGTGGAGCTGCTGCAGGAATATTTTATTGGATTAGAAATAAAAAGCGAGGTGTGAAAGAGAATGCAAATCAACAGAGTAACATTAGCAAAAAGTAAAAAATACTTTAAATCTGATAGAATAAGTTTAAATGACAATTCAAATAAAAATTGTTTAAATTCACCTAAGAATTTATCATTTAAAGGTAAACAATATCCTTCAGGGTATTATACTGATGAGGAAATTTCAGATGCCAAAAGATATATGAATTCAACCGGAACTCCTTGGGAAAAAGGATTATATGATGCTAAATATCAAGAATTAAAAGCACGGGGATGGGTACCCGATATAAGAAGAGCGAGAGTAATAGGTGGGATTTGCACAATAGGCTTAACAGAAATAGGTTTTTATGTTAATAATACAATGGATGCTAAAACACATGTAGAAAGAGTAGCATGTTTAATCTCAGACCTAAAAAAAGAAGAAAGAACAAGGAGCGTTCAACAAGCTCAATTACGTGAATTGGAAAAAGAACGAGAAAGATTAGCTGCAAGGCATGCAGCAGCTCGTGCGATTCAACAAGAAGCCGAAGCCAAAATAGCACATGAAACCGAAGTCCATAAAATTCATACAAAATTACTTGCAGAATTTTCTGACCGAGTTGATATAGAAAGAAAAGGCTCAAATGTAGAAATACCTAATTGTATTATGTTAATTGACCCTCATGATGATTTATCAAAAGAATTAATTGACTGGACAGGAAGAAATTCCGATTGCAATTTTGTTAAACTGGCAGATGCGGATAATGATACATTACACCGTGGGTTGTGGGATACATTAGTCAAAGCGGGAGAGACTTTTGAGGCAACAAAAAGAAGGACGTTAATACACGTAGAGGGTTTTGACAGATTAATAACCGCTGCTACAAATGCTCCTGAAAGTATTGCCGCTTTGAAAGATGTAATGTGTTCTTGTGCCCAAGATTACGGTTCAACGATAATATTCAGAACAAAAGATCCTTCGAAACTTGTAGTGGAAGCAATTCAACCCCACAGGGTCGCTGCACAGATTATGGTCGGGATTAAGTCGCTTGGATAATAGCTACAATCACATCCACGCATTTTTCCCATGAGAATTGTTCTGCTCTTTCGAGACCTCTTTTAATGCATGATTGCCGAAATTCTTCGTCATAATACATTTTTTCATAAGCCTTAATTAACTCCTCATCATTTTCGGGGTTAATTTGTATTCCACAATCTCCTATGACTTCAGGAACAGAGGTTACATTTGAACAAATTACAGGGCAGCCGCATTTCATTGCTTCCAGAACAGGCATACCAAATCCTTCATAGACAGAAGGAAAAACAAACATTTCCGCACCACTGTAAAGTGCAGGCAAATCTTCGTCATCAACATAACCTATCTTAATTATTTTGTCTTTGTATTTTTCTAAATCCCTAATCGCCTCGTTAATCTTTTGAATAAAAACATCCCAATATCCTCCGCCTAAAACAAATACAAAGTCATCAATATTATTGCGTTTTATAAATTCAATAAAATTTTTAACCGCAAAAATTAAATTTTTTCTCGGCTCCAGTGTACACAAGCTGAATAAATATTTCTTATCGGGAAGGATATTATACTTTTCCTTAACCTTGTTTATCTTGGTTTTTTCCTGAACCCTTTCGTATTCCAAACCAGTTGAAAGCGGGATTGTAAAAACATGTTCGGGAGTAATATTTTTAACATTTTTGATAAAATCTCCTCTGGTATGTTCAGAAATCGCAAAATAAAAATCATCTTTATTTATTGAATGAACAAGTTTGTAAAACCAGGATTTTTTGTCCTTCAAGTCAGGATAATTTTCGGGAAATACCATCGGGATTATATCATACAAAATCATATATTTTCTTATTTTAAGCCCTTTTAGCTGATAAGGGACTAAATCAAAAGGTGAAAAGAAAATGTCAAATTCCTTTAACTTTTTCTTGTATTCCTGAAAATTTAACTTACACAACAAGCGTGACAAAGTTTTAAACATGTTCAATGCTGCTTTTATTAAAACCCGCAGAATTTTATTACTCTTATTAACCTTGTTGTTATACTTTAATATTTCAAAATACTCAATCAATTTATCCGAGTTTGAATATTCAATAAAAGAAATATTCTTTAAATTTTCATCAGAGTTTATTAATTTTTTTACAAGATGTTTTTTATCGGGAGAACAAAAAAATTTTAGCTTAAGATTATCTCTTTTGAGCATTTCGATTAAAACATTATAAGCAACAAAATATATTCCGCTTCTTGCCGGTGCCATAAGAAGCCCGTTTGTAAGAACAGATGCCTCAAATAATACATTTATTTGCTTGCTCATTTGCAATCTCTTCCTCAATAATTATATCTAAAATATCAAAAACTGATTTATTGTATTCCCAACCTAAAATTTCTTTTGCCCCGGAATTATCTCCATAAATATTAATTATTTCATTCGGTCGGTATAACGTTTTATCAATAATTATCTTGTTTCTGCTTATTTTAAATTTATCGAAAATATAAAATAAAATTTCTTTTAAACAAACAGATTTTCCTGAAGATATAATAAACTCTTGAGGATTATCCAGCTGAAGCATTTGCCACATAGCTTTAATATAATCCGGTGCATAACCAAAATCCCTTTTTACCTCAATGTTACCGACTTTTAAATCCTTCTGTAAACCGTTTTTGATATTTATTGCCGAATTTATAACTTTTTTAATGAAAAAATTATTGTTTGACAGATATGAAATATGGTTAAATAAAATTCCGCAACAAGCATACAAACCATATGTTTCACGGTAATTTATTGCCGTAGAATGTGCTGTTGCTTTAGAAATTGCGTAAGGACTTACCGGATGAAGTACGGATTTTTCAGTAATCGGCAATTCTTCGACATTTCCATACATTTCGCTTGAAGATGCCTGATAAAATTTAGAGTTTGGCAAAACAAGTTTAACGGCATTCAACAAGTTTAATGTTGATAAAACATTAAATTGAAGTGTTTCTGCCGGGTTTATAAAAGACAGCCTTACAGAGCTTTGCGATGCAAGATTATAAATTTCGCTGGGATTAAATTTTTCAAGAATATTCAATAAACTTGCCATATCAAACAAATCACATTGCTGAAGTATAATTTTATTATCTATCCCCAAATATTTTAATTTTTTTAAATTTTCAACATTAGTATTTCTTGTAAGACCGATAACGCTATATCCTTGACATAGTAAAAATTGAGCCAAATAAGCCCCGTCTTGCCCTGTAATTCCTGTAATTAATGCCGTTTTTGCCATGTTCAAACCTCAATTTTTTTGAACTGCATTTCGTAAAGGTGTTTATATTGCCCGTTTTCTATTTTCATTAATTCATTATGCGTGCCAAGCTCAACCAATTGTCCTTCATTTATAACTGCAATTCTATCTGCGTTTTGGATTGTAGAAAGCCTGTGTGCTATTACAAATACCGTTTTGTCTTTCATTAAGTTATCGATTGCTTTTTGAACAATTTCTTCGGACTTATTATCAAGTGCGGAAGTCGCTTCATCAAGAATAATTATCGGAGCGTTTTTCAAAAATGCTCTGGCAATCGCAACACGCTGTTTTTGGCCGCCCGACAGCAAAATCCCTCTTTCCCCGATTTCTGTATCAACGCCATGTTCTAAAGAATCAATAAATTCTGTTAAATAAGCCATCTCTAATGCTTGCCTTATCTGTTCATCCGTTGCATCCTGATTACCAAGAAGAACATTTTCTTTTATAGTGCCTGCAAACAAAAAATTATCCTGAAAAACCACGGCAATTTTATCTCTCAGTGATTGCAGGGTTAAATTTCTTATATCATATCCGTCGATTAAAATCTCACCGCTTTTTATGTCATAAAATCTCGGGATTAAGTTTACAAAAGTAGTTTTTCCGCCGCCTGAATTGCCGACAAGAGCAAGCGTTTCACCTGCATTAACTTTTATATTGATATTTTTTAACACAGGGACATCCGGAGTATATTCAAAGTTAACATTTTTGAATTCAATTGTTTTTTCAACCCCTCTAAGTTCAATTGCATGTTCACTGTCTTGAATAGGCAACTCCCTGTCTAAAATATCAAAAACTCTTTCAATTGCCATAAACGAACATTGAACTCCAATAGCATTACCGCCGAGATTTTTTATAGGAGTATAGAGCATTATTAAAGCAACAATAAATGAAGCAAAATTACCGCTTGTAATATACCCATGAACAATCAGCCAACTGCCAAAAGCAATTGCAACACCAATTCCGATAGATATGATAAAATGCATAAACGGTGAAACCCAGGCAGTTCTTTGAGTCATTTTTATCGAAAAATGAAAAACATTCTGTAATATATCATTGAATTTATTTGCCAGTACTTTTTGCAAGTTATACGAAGCGATAGTTCTGTTTCCCGCAAAAGTTTCGTTATAGGTAGTATTTAAGGTAGTAACCGAAAAGTTATTTTGGCTTACAATGGAAGTAATCAATTTTTTTATTTTAGCAAGCGGTGCAACGGCAACGGCAAGAACAATTATTGCAATTGTAGCCAAAATCCAAGAATTGTAAAACAGTACAAAAATCAATGAAATTGATGAAAATAATCTGGTAATAAAAACTTTCAAGTTGCTTAATAACCCAGAGCATGCCAAATCTGCATCATTGTTAAACTTAAACATTATTTCGCCTGAAGTAGATTTATCAAAAAATGCCGAATGAAACATTAAAAGTTTTTGGTATAATCTGTTTTTCAAGCTCATGGTAATTTTTCCGCCGACCCAAACGTTCAAATAATCAGCAAGATAATTCAATCCACCTTGAATTGAAGTAAATGTAACGATTAAAATCGGGATATACCAAGGGGAATTCATATTTTTTCCGACAACAACAATATCCATATAGGGTTTTAAGGACATTGCAATAACCGCATCCAAAGAACCGACGGGAATACAAATTATCAAAGAAATTAAAGCTCTGAACCAAATCGGTTTTATAAGTGGCCACATACGTCTGTAATTAACCACAAATTGATTGCTTAATACTTTTGTCTTAACTTTTTTTCTTATTATTCCATTCATCGAACCGGTAAATTCCTTATGTTAACTTATTCTTATATTAACATAAACAAGAATTTTTTGGTTATATCGATTTGCGTTCAACAAAGTAATAATGCGTCATCCTGAACTTGTTTCAGGATCTAGCCGGCGTAGATATCAGTAAGATGCTGAGCTAGCACAGACAGGGTCACTCACCTCGTTACCTCGGTGGTTCCCTTTGTCAATAAATTCAGCATGACATGGGAAGCGGTAAACGGATTAAAGTAACTTGTCTGTTTGAAAAATTTATGACACCGCCTTATGGTTTAACAAAATCAATTGTTTCAGTTTTACTGCTTGATGTTTTGGCTAGGAATAAAGATATTTTGGCAGTTTATGAAAACGGACAATTTCAACTTAAGCTAAGTGCTTTGATGTTTGATAGGATGGTTTATTGTCCGCAGAATTTTGAACTACAAAAAACAGTAATGGAAGATTTACCGATTTTGGAAAACATTTCAGAAATTATTTTACCCTGTAAATCTACAAACATATTAGATTTAACAAAGGGCTTAATTTACTTCATCAAAAATCTTGATAAGTATACCTTAAATACTGAAAGATTGAGTAAAAATACAATCCGCTTTCGCAATGCTGTTTTAAATGCGAAAGACCCGATTAATCTTTTTTACAAAGATATCCCCAAAATACTTGATGATAAGCGGATTGCGAGCAGAGGGCGAAGGATTGGCGGTGTCGGCTTGTGTGAGCAAGACGAGCAGGACAATCCGGAGACCCATTTATCGCGAGCAACCAAGCCAATCTTGTGCCAGTGTGATAAACCGTTTGTAAAAGCATTTGACGAAGCAATACAAGAATTACAAAATTCTTATTCAAATCTGATTAAAGAAATCAGCACATTTTTGTTTGAAAGTTTTATTTGCAATGTAAACACCGATGAGACCCTGAAACAAGTTCAGGGTGACGTAAGAGGCGTTAAAGTAGGTTGGGCTTACCAGCCCAACAACAAAGAACTCCAAGAAAATCTTGCAAAGCGATTTGAGGCTGTGCAGGAATTCTTATCAGATAATGAGCTGAAAATTTTACACAATAATATCAAAGAATTAAATTCATTTGATACGCTATGGATTGAGCGAATTGCTACGTTCATTAATAAATCGAGAGTTCCAAAAGACTGGTCAGACAATGATGTATCTGACTTCAAAATTAAAGTAAAAGAACTTGCTTTGAAATTTACAACAATTGAAGCCACTGCTTGTATTGATTTTTCTGAAAAAGAACTAAGCAAAGAATTTCAAAAACTTTTAAACGAAGTTTTAAATCTGAATAAATCAGAAAGATATTTATTAATGAAAAAGGTGGTGAATATGTAAATAAAAATTTTTACTGTAAAATGAAAATATGAAAAAAGTAGTTATTTTATTTTTAATTTTCTTTTTAAGTCAAAGTATCACTTTTGCAAAAGATGGTAGTATAACTTTGGACTTGGGAAAAAATCCCAATAAAGTTGCTTCTGGAAAATTATACTCTTTTATATTAAAAAATGAAAATTTTTCAGAACAAAAAGCGAAGAATGATTATGATATAACCGAAAATAACACGTTTGCTGATTTTGTCGATTTGAATAATGATGGCAAGCCGGAAATTATTGGTTATAACTCAGCAACTTATTTCCAAGGTCTAACAGGTGTATGTTTATATATTTTAAAAGCAGACAAAACTGGAAATTATGGAGCTATATCAGGCTTGATTAATTTTTATCCCAAAGATAAAATAAGAATTTCATCCAAAATAACAAATGGATTTCATGATTTTATAATAGACGTGTCGTGAAATAATAATTAAAAGTTTTCTATAGGCAATACTTTTCCTAAGTACATTTAATTTCAGATTGGCTGAAGATGGAAATTCCAAAGTCCTGCACATATAACAGTAAATTTA
>JAQVKX010000096.1 GCA_028694425.1 Candidatus Gastranaerophilales bacterium | reverse complement strand
CGAGAGAATTTTTACTTGCACTTAAAAGAGTCAGAATTCAGATTTAACAATAGATACGAAGACTTATACAAAATGATGCTTCAAGCTATTGCTCAATCGTAGGGAGTTCTGGTCAAGCCCCTAAATTAAATTTCAAATAACAGTATACTTATAAAATGCTACAAATGCAAGTGATCTTGACTGTCCATTGTGGTTATTTTGTAATACAACATTTATAGGAGAACAAATTATGTTCAACGCAAAAACTTGGTCTGAGGAGACTAAACAAAAAGTCTGGGCAAAAGCTCAAATAGTAGGAACTAACGATCCGAAGGTATGGAGAAAAGATATGGCTGGAGCCTGGATAAAATATGAAGATTATGGAAAAACAACCTCTAAAACTGGAAATGGTTGGGAAATTGACCATAAAAAACCGGAAGCTAAAGGTGGAAGTGACAACCTAGATAATCTTCAACCATTACAATGGAAAAATAATCGTACTAAAAATGATGATTACCTAGGCTTTAAAACCTCAATATCATCTGATGGGACGAAAAATATATATAAAGAACAATCTTGGCGATTTAATTAAAAATGCTAATTAGCCTTTATATGGAGCAAGAGGATACAATTTTGTATCCTCTTGCTTTTTATTATTCGATAACTCTCTGAATATGTTAAGAGTGGGGGTTCCTAAAATGAGAAAAGAGAATTTTGGCATTATTTAGCTAAAATTCTCTTTAAGTTTACGTTTGATAAATTCTCTTTTTAAAATTAAGCCCATAAGACCCGCACAGCGTGGGATTTTTTGCAATAAAAAGAGGGTTCTCTCTGAATCCTCTTCTTTAAACTGGGCCATCCTGGACTCGAACCAGGGACCTCACCCTTATCAGGGGTGCGCTCTAGCCACCTGAGCTAATAGCCCTTAATTTTTATTTTGTTTATTTTATTGTTATTTTTGTTTGTTCGGGCTGACCCTTATCAGGCCTCTCACAAAACGATACTTAATCGTTTTGTTCGGCAGAGTGCTCTAGCCACCTGAGCTAATAGCCCTTGTTTAGTTTATAAGTCGATAAGTTGATTTTAAAAGTGATTAAGAAGTTGAATGGTTGAATGGGTGAACAGTTTCGTTTAAAAACTACGCATCTACGCATCTACGCATCTTGTCTTCTTTTTCGCTTCACGCTTCACTCTTTGTCATTTCGGTCAATTCCTAGACTATCACAGACAATTTGAAAAATCAACATGAAATGTTTTTCTTGCCTTTGCTTTGGATTTCCTCTTGAAGCTTTGAAATAAAATCATCCACCGCAAAAGTGCCGATTTGACCTTTGCCCCTTGCTCTTATTGCAAGGGAGTTTGCTTCGATTTCTTTGTCGCCAATTACAGCAACATAAGGAATTTTCTTATCCTGAAGAGCTTCTCTTATCTTATAATTCATGCTTTCGGAGCGATCGTCAAGTTTTACCCTGATTCCTAAATCATTCAGTTTTTTGTAAATTTTTTGGCAGTAATCAAGGTGTTTTTCTTCGCTAATCGGCACGATGCAAACCTGTGTCGGTGCAAGCCATGTCGGGAAAGCCCCTGCGTAATGTTCGGTTAAGACGCCCATAAATCTTTCCATAGACCCAAAAATTACTCTGTGAAGCATTATCGGGGTTTTTAGCTGCCCGTCTTTGTCTTGATATTTAATCTCAAATCTTTCGGGAAGATTAAAATCAAGTTGGATTGTAGCACCTTGCCAAGTTCTGCCGATTGCATCTTTAAGTTTAAAGTCAATTTTAGGACCGTAGAAAGCTCCATCGCCTTCATTAATCTCATATTTCATGCCCTTAACTTTTAAGGCTTCTTTCAAACCTGCTTCTGCCTTATCCCAATTTTCAATTGTACCTACATAATTCTCTTCGGGGCGGGTAGAAAGTTCAACCTCAAAATCCATATCAAACATTGCAAGGGTATCCGAAACAAAGTCAATAATGGAAATTATCTCATCTGTTAGCTGTTCCGGTGTGCAGAAAACGTGGGCATCATCTTGCGTAAATCCCTTTACCCTTGTAAGCCCCGCCAAAGCACCTGAACGCTCATTTCTGTAAACAGTTCCGAGTTCTGCCAGCCTCAAAGGAAGCGAACGGTAAGAATATCTGTTTGCTTGATAAATCAAGATATGAAAAGGACAGTTCATCGGTTTAAGCACATATTGCTGGTCTTCATCTTGGATAAAGTACATATTTTCTTTATAGTGTGAAGTATGTCCTGAAATATCCCAAAGATGTGATTTTGCAATATGCGGACTCATAACAATTTGATACCCTCTTTTTCTATGTTCTGAACGCCAGTAATTTTCGATTTCTTCACGAACGGTTGCTAAATTCGGGTGCCACAAAACAAGTCCGCTGCCGACTTCTTCTCTTATTGAGAACAAATCAAGCTGGGTACCGAGTTTTTTATGATCTCTTTTTTGAGCTTCTTCCAAAAAATTTAAATATGCATCCAAATCTTCTTTTGTCCAAAATGCAGTTGCATAAATCCTTTGAAGCATTTTATTTTTTTCATCACCACGCCAGTAAGCTCCTGCAACCTTTAAAAGTTTAAACGCATTCGGCTTAATATAACTTGAATAAGGTACATGAGGTCCTGCACAAAGGTCATTAAATAAAATATTCCCGTCTTTGTCTTTTGTCAGGTATAAAGTAGGATTGTCATTTCTGTGTTCTTCAAGCAGTTCTGCCTTATAAATCTCGCCTTGTGCCTTAAACTCGGCAATTTGTTTATCAACATTTTCGATTAAATATTTTTCGAAAGAAAGGTTTTGTTTGACAATTTCTTTCATTTTTTCTTCTATTTTTACAAGATCTTCTTCTGTAAAAGCATGTCCGTCGGTTAAGTCAAAATCGTAATAAAACCCGTTTTCCGTTGAAGGACCGATGGCGAGTTTTGCACTCGGAAACAAATTTTGAACGGCTTGTGCCATTATGTGTGAAGCAGAATGTCTTAAAATATTTAATGATTCGTTATTTTTTTCCATAAAATCCTCTTTTCTTTCTCTCTAATTTATTTATAGCACTTAATAAGTAAAATGTGAAATGTGAAAAGAAGTTTATAGGTTTATAGGGTTATGGGGTGATAGGTTACTTTCAAAACCCATAATCCCATAATCCGATAAGCTATTCACCTGTTCACCTGTTCACCTTATAACCTAAATAATTTTCCATTTTCTATTTTCAATTTTTCATTTAAAAACTATTCACCATTCACTATTCACCGTAAAAAATGTGCCTAGGCAAATTTTTTTGTAACTTTATGTAAAGAAACCGTTATAATCTTTAAAGTTTTTTGGAATAAAAACCGAAAAATAAATTGGACATAACTGTTGAAAGGGATATATGTATGTTGAAGAAAATCGATGCACCTACCAATAATATTTATGAAGGCGTCGAGTTTATATTAAGAGGAGCCAAAAAACGCCGTTCCATGGCGTTAGCAACCGCGAAAATGCTTAATTCGGAAGCAGGTATCCAAACAAGACTTGTAGCAATTAAGTAAGAAGAAGATCAGGATAGTTGAATTTTTTGACCGATGAAGCAAAAGTTTCATCGGTTGTTTGTTTGTTGAGCAAAAAGCAAAAGGTGAAGCGTGAAGGGAAAAACAGTAAAAGGTAAACAGGGAACAGGAAACGGTAGAGAAGATAAGATGTGTAGAGGCGTAGAATACTAATAATAAAAAACCTTTCAGCCAAAATACCATTCAACATTCACTATTCAAGGTTTTCCCCTAAGCCGCTTTGATATATTTTTCTTTCAAGTGCATTTGGTAGATTAAAATATCTTTTTCATTTGCAGTGGGACGGCTTTCTTGCAAGGTGGCAATTTTTTGTTCACACTGTTGTATTTGAAGTTTGCATTTGGTAATCTGACTGTCATATTGTTTTGTCTTACCGTCATAAGGCCAAAGGATTCTGGTTAATTTATCCATTATAAGTTTATTTTTTTCAACTTCAAGTACTTGAAGCTGACGTTCAAGAGTTTTCTTTTGTTTTGTTATGTCTACAATTTTTTGGATGTGTTTTGTATTAATTTCTTTTTGAAAACTTGTTAAATCGTCAATAAGTTCTTGTTTAAACTCCGTTATTTGTTTGTGATTGTGTGCATAATTATTTAAAGATATTTTAATGGAATCTATATCTTGCAGTTCCAGATATGCCGACTATTTATAGAAGGAATTTGCAAACATCTTCATAGACAGGGATGTTATGCGTATAATCTTCTCATAAGACGACGTAATATCTTCTTCATCACTAATTTTCGGAGTAACACTATCGTTTGCTTGATAATTCATTATATACTCTCCTATGTTTTATATATATAAAGTATATATAATGATAAAAATTGCTTTTTCTAAGGCGTTTGTGTAAAGTTTTGTTAAGCGGAGGCCTTTTAATAACTAATCACCAGAAATTTACATGACCAAAAACTAAAATTTGTCACATTTTACACCTCTCCCCTTGGGGGAGAGGAAATTTTTAAACACAAAAAAATTTATTTTTGAGTGTTAGAAAAATGGTGAGGGGTTTAAAAGTGCACACTGACAGGGATACCCCTCACCCTGTTTTCTCACTTTCGCAGACTTCTGCTCAAGTCGAAAACAGACCTCTCCCGCAGGGGGAGAGGGAAAACCACGCTTTGCTTAATAAAACCGTTCAGCTTTTCAGCCCTTCAGCCAAAACATGTGTTGTCGGGCAAGTATGCCTAACCTACCTCTCACCTCTCACTTTTTGATATTTCCCATTTTCTATTTGCTTAACAAAAAAACCGTTTTCTTGTGAAAAACGGTTTTTTGTTTTTATTTTGGTTTGTTATTATGATTGTTGGTTTTTCTTTGAGCTGTCAACTATCAACTTAGTAATAAGACCTACGGCCAAACCGATACAGGCACCGATTACGACTCTTGCACCGTTAACACCCTTAGGCAATTTACCTTTGATTGCTTCATAAGCGGTTTTTACAGCTTCAGGAACTTGTTTAGCTGCTGCTTCTCCTGTCTTAGCTGCGTCATCTGCTACTTTGGCTACTTCTTCAGCGACTGGTTCACTACTTTTTGCAGCTGCTTCTGCTGCGTCATCTGCTACTTTAGCTGCTTCTGTTACTTTTTCTGATGCCGTTTTAGGAAGATTTTCTAAAAGTTGATTAACTTTATTATCACCAGGATTTAAAATTGTTTTTGTATATCTGGTTTTTTGATATTTTATTTCTGTTGGAACTCCTTTTTCATCAAATTTTACTGTAAATGGTTTCCCGTCAATAGTTTTGCCCCTAGCTATACCGTCATCACCCAAATTAACCCCTTCACGGCTTAAAACTTCCTCTCTAAAGGTTCTAGCTAGCGGTTTTGCTGTTTTAGCTGCGTCATCTGCTACTTTAGCTACTTCTTCAGCGACTGGTTCACTACTTTTTGCAGCTGCTTCTGCTGCGTCATCTGCTACAGTTTCTGCCGCTTTGGCTTGTTCTGTAACATGATTTTGTAAAGTTTGAACATGATTTTTCTCTTCAGTAGATAAATTTTCCGGCAGTTTTGTAAATGTATCTTTAGTTAAATTTCCTAATGCGGGAGGTGCTAACCAAAAAGCTCCTGCTGCACCACCAAGGACTGTACCGACTGTAGGGTATAAAATACCGCTTGTTGGAGCCGGTTGAGAGACTTCTTCACTGCCAAAAGATGGTTTAAAACCTCTTGAACCATATAGATTGCTTGTCACACTTAAATCTGTCATAATTTTCTACCTTTCCTTTATATTTCTACCTAATATAACTTCACAATAAATTAAAACCTTCTTACATATTATAACGAGTATACAAAAAAAAAATTGCTACCCATGAGAAAAGTTTTTTTAAAAAAGGTGCTACAACCTAGCGTACGTAAGGAAAAACCCAAATTTACATTTGTTAACATTCAACCGTTTTTTGCATTTTTGTAACGTTTTTTGAATGGGATTTTAAAAGGGAATAAGTGATTAGGTAATTAAGTGATTAAGAAGTTGAATGGGTGAACAGGTGAAGGGGTGAAAGGGTGAATAGGTGAATAGTTTATAAGTTGATAAGTTGATAAGTTTATAAGTTAATATTAAACTTTTCAACTTCTTCTCACCTCTCACCTCTCACCTCTCACTTTTCACTTACAATATTCTTCCACTTTTTAGCTACATTGTTAAGCACTTTTTGTGTATCCGTGTTATTTAACAAAATCTCCTGTACGGCTGTATTTACAAGTAAATTAATCTCTTTTTGACCTTTGCTCTGTCTCAGAACCGGTTGGACATGATTAAGTTGTTTTGCACTGATTACACGGGCTTTTGACATTAAATCATCATCTTCGTGTTCGGCATAAAAATCATCCCTTAGGGCATACCTGTTTGTAGCAATTACATTAGTAAGTTTTGCAAGTTTAAGCTGGTTTTCTTCATTCGTTAAAAACAGTGCAAATTTAAGTGCATCTTCTTTTTTAGAGGATTTTAAGGGAATTACCAGATTCATCAGAGAAAAGTCATTCTGCCCCAAATCCCCTGTTATTTGGCTTGATACATCTGTTTGCTCATAAATGGAAGGAGAATTTTCTTTAATCATATTAAGAAAATTAGCACCTGATTGAAAAAATACAATTTCGCCTGACATATATTTTTCAAGTGCTTCCCGTTGAGTTTGGGTAATAGTTTCTTTAGGGATTAAATTTTTCTTATATAAATCTTTATAGAAATCAAAAACATCCACCGCCTTCTCGCTGTTAATATTTTCCCAGGAATTAATCCCATACTTGTTTAAGATTTTTAGCATGGTGTCATTTTCGGTTATTGTAGGCATAAATATGTAAGCACCGGTTTTTTCTTTTACCGTAGAAGCTATTTGTCCGATTCTTTTATAAGTTTTAGGCGGAGTTTTAAATCCCGCTTTCCTGAATAGTTCTTCGTTGTAAATTGTAATTGCGGAAGTAGCGTACCAGGGTAAAGCGTATAATTCATCATTATATTTAAGCGAGTTTATAATTTCTTTGTTGAATTGTTTGACGTTTTTTTCTTCAATCTTTGTTAAAGCACCTTTTTGTGCCAAAATCGCCGAAAAATCAGGGTTTAGATTGATTAAATCGGGAGGGTTATCGCTTAATATAGCGGCAAGTGTCCTTTTTTCGCCTTCTGAAAAAGGTACATCAACCCATTTTATTTTTATTGAAGGGTATTGTTTTTCAAAATTTTCAATAATCTCATTCATATAAGATGAGAAATCACCCATTTGAAGCGTCCAAAAAACAACAGCGTTTTTATCGGACACATTTTCGGGGGATTTTTTTGCTGAAAGCAAAAAAATCCCCAACCCTGTTAACAATATTAAAATTATAATGATTAATTTTTTCATGCATTTAATTATAGCAGGTAAAAAGGAAACAGTAAACAGGGAACGGTAAGGAAGACAAGATGCGTGGAGGCGTAGATGCGTAGAGTGAAATATTAAAAACTTTTCAGTTTTTCAGCCTTTCAACTTTTTACCTGTTTACCTTATAACCTAAAGCATTTTCCATTTAAAAACCACGCCTCCACGCATCTACGCATCTTGTCTTCTTTTTCGTTCCTCTTTCCCTTTTCCCTTTTCCCTTTTTAAACCCATTTTATAAGCGGATTCCTCCTAAACCAAGTTAATTGCCTTTTTGCATATCGTCTGGAATTTTGTTTTATTTGAGAAATTGCTTCATCTAATGAAATTTTGTCGTCTAAATACTCTAAAATTTCCTGATAACCGATTGTATTTACAAAATTCGGTATCCGCCCATGTTTTGCAAGAAGTGACTTTGTTTCTTTAATTAAGCCTTTTTCAACCATTTCATCTACACGCCGGTTAATTCTCTCATACAAATCCGCTCGATTTTCCGGATTAAGCCCAATCCATTCAACTTCAAACTCCGGTTCTTTTTTCCCTGCTGCCTGAGAAATAGGTTTTCCCAGAGCTTTACAGACTTCAATTGCCCGAATTATCTTGACCTTATTATTAAAATGAATTTTTTTGGCACTTACAGGGTCTAATTCTGTTAATATTTTATGTAATTTTTGGTTATCTAAGCCGTCAAGCTCTTTTCTCAATTCATAATTCGGCTCAACTCTGGGTAAGTCAAAATCCTCAAGCAAAATCCTGAAATATAAACCGGTTCCGCCTGTTATAATCGGTACTTTATCTTTTTGAAGAATTTTTTCAACAGCAATTTTCGCATCATCAAAAAAATTCGCAGCAGAATAATCAATTTCAGGTT
>JAQVKX010000095.1 GCA_028694425.1 Candidatus Gastranaerophilales bacterium | reverse complement strand
TTATATTGGTCTATTTTTACAATTCTACTGATGTTTTCCGCGATTAATGCCCCGGAAACCAAAGATTCGGAAGTATTCGTAATTAATTTTACCGTAATCAGGCCGATATAATCTCCCGAAGTTTCTGATTTTGAAGTCGTAACAGAAATCCCTTTTTGTTTTGCGATAATCGGTGCATTAACATAGTTTACCCCGTCGGTAAAAGAGGCAAAAATACCTTTGATAATAGCGGTTTCAAGCGGTGAAATATCCAACGCCGCAAGTTTTCCTTTTGCTATTATTTCAATTGATTTTAGGTTGCCCTCAAGTATTTGCTGGGCAAGTTCGCCTATATTTTCTGCTAATTGCATGTAGTCTTTAACAGGTTCAAGTTTTTCAGGCTTTAATGATGGAATGTTAACCGCACTTGTTGCAGAGCCTCCGCCTAAAACTTCTTTTATCTGATGTGCCACATCAATTGCAACATTAAGCTGAGCTTCCGAAGTGCTTGCACCTAAGTGAGGAGTCAGAACAACATTCCCTTCAATGTTAAGCAACGGTGAAGCCTTAATATCGGGTTCTGCCTCGTAAACATCTATCGCAGCAGCACTTACTTGTCCTGTTTCCAGTGCTTCTCTAAGGGCATTTTCGTCTATAATTCCGCCTCTTGCACAGTTAATTATTTTAACCCCTTTTTTCATACGGTTTATAGAATTTTTATTGATTAAGTGGGTTGTTTCACGTGTTTTTGGGGTGTGAACACTTATGAAATCACATTTCCCCCAGAAATCATCAAGATGTGCAACGTACTCGCAACCTAAAGCCTCGACTGCTTCTTGAGAAGTATAAGGGTCGCAGACCACAACTTTCATCCCGAGTGCAAGTGCAACTTTTGCTACATGAGAACCTATTTTCCCAAGCCCGATTATGCCTAATGTTTTGTTGAATACTTCCGTGCCGGTGAATTTAGAACGTTCCCAATGACCTGCTTTGGTTGATGAAGCTGCCGCGGGGATGTTTCTTGCCATGGAAAGCATTAATGCAACTGTGTGTTCTGCTGCTGCGGTTGTGTTTCCGTCAGGTGAGTTAACCACAATTACGCCTTTTTGCGTTGCGGCTTCAACATCAACATTGTCAACACCGACACCTGCACGTCCGACTATTTTTAAATTTTTCGCTGCTTCTAAAATGCTTTTTGTAACTTTAGTTTCGCTTCTTATCATCAGTGCATCATAATCGGGAATAACCCGACAAAGCTCCTCTTCAGGCATTGTAGGCAGAATATCAACTTCTATGTTCTCGCCTTCAATTAATATATTTTTTGCTATTTCATTAATTTTATCGGTAATTAAAACTTTCATAACCACCCCACCCATTGTTTTTACAAATATATTTTAACATAAAGTTTTTATTCTTGATATAATATAATCAAACATCAATATTTAATATGGTTAAAAGTGAGGATTTATCACATTTACCCCTCTCCCCTTGAGGGAGAGGGCGATTTTTAGAACGAGCAGAAGTCTGCGAGTTCTAGAAAATCGGGGTGAGGGGTTTTTCAATAAGCATACACTTTTTACCCCTCACCAAGAATTTCTAAAACTCGTACCTCGTTTTGAAATTCTATCCTCTCCCTCAAGGGGCGAGGATGTGCAAATACTTATTACTTTAATATTTTCGATGGGGGTAAACATGAAAAGCGATAAAATAAAAAAAGGAATCTCAAGAGCTCCGCACAGAGGGCTTTTATACGCAACAGGCGTCAGTAAAGAAGGTATGAAAAGACCTTTTATCGGTATTGCAAGCTCATTTTCCGACTTGGTTCCGGGACATACAGGAATGAGAGAGCTGGAAAGACAGATTGAAAAAGGAATTCACTCTGCAGGCGGACAGGCTTTTATCTTTGGCGTACCTGCGATTTGCGACGGTATTGCAATGGGGCATGACGGAATGAAATACTCGCTTCCGTCACGTGATTTGATTGCGGATTGCGTTGAAAGTGTTGCTGCCGCACAGCAGCTTGACGGGATTGTTCTGCTTTCAAACTGCGACAAAATAACTCCGGGGATGATTTTAGCTGCTTTGAGGCTTAATATTCCTGCTGTAATGGTAACTGCAGGACCTATGCTTGACGGATGCTCCAAGGGTGAAAAACTTACAATGATAAAGGGCTCGTTTGAAGCGATAGGGAAACTCCATGCAGGTGAAATTACCGAAGAAAGGCTTTATGAGCTTGAAGAACAAGCTTGTCCTTCGGCGGGTTCTTGTCAGGGGCTTTATACCGCTAATACAATGGCGTGTTTAACCGAAATTATGGGGCTTAGCCTGCCTTACTGTGCAACCGCTTCGGCTGTTTCGGCACTTAAAAAACGGATTGCATTTGAAAGCGGTATGGCTGTTATGGAAGCTGTAAAAAAAGACGTAAAACCGAGAGATTTAATAACAAGAGATTCCATAAGAAACGCTATAATAATGGATTTAGCGTTGGGTGGCTCTACGAATTCCCTACTGCATTTGCTTGCAATTGCAAATGCGGCAGAAACAGACATTACGCTCAAAGATTTTGATGAACTAAGTTTCAAAATCCCTCAAATAATTAAACTCGACCCTTCCGCAAGTGCAACAATGACAGACTTAAACAATGCAGGCTCAATTCCCGGTGCAATAAAAACAATTTTTGAAAAAACTCCTGAATTTAAAAACACTAAAAACGTTTTAAACATGTCAATTAAAGAAATTGCAAAACAGGCATGGGTTGATGAAAAAGTGATTAAACCTTTTGACAATCCTATTACATCAAATCCTGGTTTAGGTGTTTTAAAAGGGAACTTAGCCCCTGAAGGTGCAGTGATTAAAATTTCCGGCGTTGATGAAAGTGTTTTTGAATTTATCGGCGAAGCAAATCCTTTTGAAAGCGAAGAAGAAGCAATGAAAGCAATTGAAGATAACAAAGTTAAAGCCGGAGATGTGGTTGTAATTCGATATGAAGGACCCCGAGGGGGTCCGGGAATGCGTGAAATGCTCGCTCCTACATCACTTATTGTCGGCAAAGGACTTGGTAAATCTGTTGCTTTAATTACCGACGGCCGTTTTTCAGGAGGAACAAGAGGGCTTTGTATAGGGCATATTTGTCCTGAAGCTGCACAAGGGGGTCTTTTGGCTCTTGTTAAAAAAGGTGATAAAATTAAGATAGATATAAACAAACGTTCAATTGAGCTTTTGGTAGATGAAGAAGAACTTAAAAAAAGAAAAACAGAACTTAAACCTTTTGAACTTAAAGAAAAAAGCGGATATTTAGTCCGCTATGCAAAAACTGTTCAAAGTGCAAACTTAGGGGCTATTACGGGGTAATATAATATTTACCACTTGAAATTGGGAACAAAATCATGTATAATGAATATTAAGGACAAAAAATGAAACAATTCACAGCAGAATATACAGACGAAGCAATGGAGCAATATAATAAACTGGACTTTAAAGACCAAGCTAAAATTCTTGAAGCTATAAGTACATTTGAACAAATTGGTATAAATTATAAAAATTTAAATTCACTTGGAAATGGTTTATTTGAAATTAAGCCCAAAGGTGTAAGGGCATATTTTAAATACGCGGAGAATAAGATTATAATTATTGGATTTATCACTTTAAAGAAAACCCAAAAAGCTCCGAAAAGGTATATTAAACAAGCTATAACAAATATTGAAAATTATATAAATAAAAATAAGGATTAAAATTATGAAAAATAAAATTACAACAGAAGATTTAATAAATAAACTACCAAAAGATTTGGCAGAGCAGGTTCGTTATAATGTTGCCAAGGAAGTCGAAAAATGGGGCGGTAAGCGGAAAAATGCCGGACGCAAGCCCAAAACAGGTGTTGTTTTGGAGTTTCGGATAAGAGTGTCTGAAAAGGAAAAGCAATTTATTGATTATGCACGCAATCATAATCTAAATTATGATGAATTAATGCAAGGGTAGGGTGGGATTACTATCCCACCGGGGAAAATGAAAAAATTAACAGATTATAAAGAAGAAATACACAAATGCTCAAAATGCGGGCTTTGTCAGTCTGTTTGTCCCGTTTATCAGGTTACGGGAAATGACTGTGCGGTCTCCCGCGGGAAATTTATTATGCTTAACGGCATAATAAAAGGTGATTTGAAGTTAAATAAAAATGTTAACAAATACCTTGATATGTGTTTAAAGTGTAATGCCTGCAAAGATTTTTGTCCAAGCGGAATTGATGTTTGCAGAATATTTTCTGCTGCAAAAGAGGAATATTTTGAGGCGGAGAATTCAAAATTTGTTAAAATTTTGAATTCGATGCCCGTATTTAATTTAATAATGAATTTGTTAAAACTTACTGCAAATACTTACAGATTTTTAAGATTGGATAAATTTTTAAGATTTTTTTATCCGATTTTAATAAAATGTAAATTGGGTTTAGGGCAAAGAATAATTTTAGCAAACGAATTTGTTTCTTTTCCCCTTTTCCCTTTATCTTTTCCCTTAAAACAATCAACTAAAATTGCAATCAGGATTGTATACTTTACCGGTTGTGTAAACGAATACATCAATCCTCGTGCCAAGATTGCGGCGGAAAATGTTCTAAAACGAATGGGTGTTGAGGTTTTGCCTGCTAAATTCCAATGTTGCGGTGTGCCTTTTTTATCATGCGGAAATGCCGAGCAATTTAAAAAACAAGCGGAATTTAATCTTGTTCAAATTCCCGATGAGTTTGATTATTTCTTAACGGATTGTGCCACTTGCCAAAATGCTTTCAAAGAGTATGAAAATTATATTGACGATGAAAAATTATTTGCAAAACTAAAAAAAATAAACGAAAAATCAATAAATATTGTTAATTTTATTGTAAAAAATGCGGAAAGTATTGAATTTAGCGAAAAGAATTCATTTACTTTTCACAAGCCCTGCCATATGGAAAATATTGATTTTGTTAAAGAATTTTTAGCGAAGTCAAAAAATGTTGAATATGTTGAAATGAAAGATTTTGATAAATGCTGTGGTTTTTCGGGTGCATTTGCCGTTAAAAATCCCAAAATCTCCGGTCAAATTTCAAAAGAAAAAGTCCAAAATGCAGTTGAGACAAGAGCTGATTACATTTTAACTTCCTGTCCTGCTTGTATTTTGGGCTTAACACAAGGCCTAATCGATTTACAATCTATTCACCATTCACCATTCACTATTCACCATTTTATCGAATTTATTGCAAAAGCCGAGATAAAAACATAAAAGGTCAATTTTCAAAGTAATTACCTTTGGTAATAATAATCGCCTTATCTTTAATTGCAAGTTTAACTAAATTTTTTTCAGGATTAATTTCCAGTAATTCCAAAAATGCTTTGGGTATTACAATACTATAACTGGCTCCTGCTTTTCTCATTTTCTTTTCCATATATATATAGTTTATCAAAATATTATTTATCTTAATATTTTGTAAAAATATATTGCATTATGCACATTTAATGTACATAATATTAAAGTAGAAATAATAGGAGATGGCTATGGAATATTCAAAAGATTATTTAATAAAAAAAGCAATAAAGAAATTTGAAAACATGGAAGAAACATTAAACGATTGTATGGAGATGCTTGTCAATTTGAATAATGAAAGGGAGGTTATAAGATATTTATTATACTTGGGATTTGAAAAACAGTAACTTATTTGTTAAAAAATATTTCAGAAAAACAGCCTATAACGCTTTTTTAATACTCCTTATAAAAACTTTACAAACGCTAAAAGCGTTTAAAATACACTATTTTGAGCGGATTGTTTTTATAAAGATATGTAACAATTAATCCTTTAAACGGATGATATTAGTGGGAGGAAAATCGAAAAAGTGGTATAATGTAAGTAGAGATGTACTTAATTAGTAAAGGTAAATAACATGCGATAAGATAAAAGAGTTTGTACACTTTCCAAGAAAGGGTCAATATATGGACAAAGTGCAATTTCACAGTGATCTGGACAGATTAATTGAAATTCTGCCTGAAAAGGTAAAGAGGCACATAGATTATGAGAAAATGGATGATGTTATCGAGATTGTGTTAGATATCGGCAGAATGCCGGAAATTCGACACTCGGGGGGAAGGATTGAAGGTTTTGGCGTTGAGCCTATAACGGATGAGGATTTATCGTATATTACGCACAGAATAGCTGATTTCACTACGGATAACCGTTCAGGAATCCCCGGAACACTCCACAGAATAAGTGCAATAAGAAACAGACAAGGTAAAATTATAGGTCTGACTTGCAGGATAGGTAGAGTTGTTACGGGGACAATCGCTTGTATAAAGGATTTTGTTACACAAGGAAAAAGTATTCTATTTTTAGGTCGTCCGGGCGTTGGTAAAACAACAAAATTAAGAGAAATTTCCCGGCTCATGGCTGATGAACTTGCAAAAAGGGTTATTGTTGTAGATACTTCAAATGAAATTGCCGGTGATGGTGATTATCCGCATTCTGCAATCGGAAAAGCACGCAGAATGCAGGTTAAGCAGCCTGAATATCAAAAAGATATAATGATAGAAGCAGTTGAAAACCATACTCCTGAAGTAATTATAGTTGATGAAATAGGAACCGAGGCTGAGGCACAGGCAGCAAGGACTATTGCAGAACGTGGTGTTATGCTTATTGCAACCGCACATGGTAATACCCTTGAAAATTTAATTAAAAATCCGACATTGTCTGACTTGGTGGGTTCAATTCAGTCGGTAACTTTGGGCGATGACGAAGCAAAACGCCGTGGAAGCCAAAAAACGGTTTTGGAACGTGAAAAACAGCCTACTTTTGATATCGTAATAGAGATTATAGACAGGAACACGCTTGCGGTTTACAAAGATACTTCCGAGGCTGTTGATTATATCCTGAGAGGATGGCCAATCAGACCTGAAATAAGAAAAGTTGACCAAACTTATGAAGTAAAACCGCCCGAACCTATCCAAAAAATTACCCCGATTGAACCCAAAATATTGCCTAATCCTACTGATAGTCTGAAATATAGTTTTTCAAGACAAAATTATGTCAATGAAGTTAAAGGATTTAAAAAGATTTATATTTATGCGGTTTCAAGGAGCATTGTAGAAAAAGTTATCGAACGGCTTGATTTGAACGCAGAGATTACAAGAAACTTGGAAGATGCGGATGTTGTGATTGCACACAAAAACTTTGCAAAAGGCGGGGCAAAAATTCTTTCTACCGCAAACGATTACCGCATACAGGTTTTCTATGTAAAGACCAATTCTATGGCACAAATTCAAAAAGTAATGAAAGAGGCATTGGGAATTCAAGAGGCTTCCGAAACCCTACAAGGTTATTATGATGAAGCGGAAAGAGCTCTGGATGAAGCGAAAGCCGCAATTGCTAAAATCCTTGAAGGTGAGGAACATATAGAGCTTACACCGCAAAACCAAAAAATAAGAAAATTACAGCATGAATTGATTGAACAGCATAACTTGGCAAGCCAAAGTGTCGGCGAAGGCGAACAACGCCACCTTAAAATTGTCGGCGGAAAAGATTTTCAAGAAAAGAATGTAAGTTGAAGTTAAGCTTTATTATTTTACACAGCGGACAGCGTTGTCATTGTTTTTATAATTAGCAGCACGATAACCTATTGGAAAGTACCTTGCCCATACAGTATAAGTTGTATTCTCCGAAGAAGACCAATGAGTTATTGCGTTCATCTTCAATAAATCTTTAATCCCTGAATTTTTATTTGTTGCCTTCCATATTGCTGTTAATTCTACATCAGTAGGAAGACGCATTCCTAAATCTGCACAAGCTTTCTTTGCTCCTGCCCAATCATTTTGTGTACAATAAACTGAACTACTATTGGTACAATTACTATCCCAAGTACTATCTATACTTGTATCTATGGCATCATGAGGTGTAATAGCTTTAGATAGACATAAGCTTCCAAATTGAATGCAATCATCATCTCCCAGTACGGCGTTGAGTTCGCCGATATCTTTTCCTACCTCATTCGGTTTTTGGTTGCCGTTTATATCGTAAACTATCGCAACACAAGCCGTTGTGTTGCCCGGGATGAAGCTTTTGCCCGTGCTTCCGCCTTCTCCGTAAATCGAGCCCTCGTTATTCGTCCAGTCAAGGTACGCACAACTCGGGTCGTACGCGATTATGGCATTTGTGCCGTCCGCGAAGCTAAGTCCGACAGTCGCCTGTGTCCAGGTTGAATGCCCTAAATCAGCTCCATCCGTCAAATCGCTTGTCGTAACCTCTGTCCCACCCGAACTTTTAAACGTTGAGACGA
>JAQVKX010000094.1 GCA_028694425.1 Candidatus Gastranaerophilales bacterium | reverse complement strand
AAAGAATTTGGCGTACAAGTTTTTGCGACTGATTTGTGGATTAGTGCAACCGAAAACTACAAAACATTTAAATCCATGAATTTAGAAAACCAAATTATCCCGATACATGCAGAAGCAATAGATTTGCCTTATGCAGATAAATATTTTGATGCGATTATCAGCATAGATTCATACCATTACTTCGGAACCGAGCCAGCGTTTATGGATACAAAACTGGCACCATTAGTTAAAAAAGGCGGAACGATTGCTCTGGCTTTTCCCGGATTAAAAAAAGAACTTAACGGCGTACTTCCTGATGAAATGATGTTATCTTGGGCGGAAGCAAAAGATGAAATTTTAAAAACTTTTCATTCTATCCATTGGTGGAAAGCACTTTTGGAAAAATCCAACGAAATCACAATTGAATCAATTCAGGAGATGCAATGTTTTGAAGAAACTTGGCAAGACTGGCTATCGTGTGAACATGAATATGCAATAAATGACAGGCTTTCAATGGAAGCCGGAGCAGGCAAGTATATGAATCTTATTGCGATTATCGCAAAACGGAAGTAAAATCTGTAACCAAACAAGCAGATGAACGTCATTGTTTATCTGCTTGTTTTTATAAAAAACTTTGAACAGCTAATAATTTAATATCTCTTTATTATCCTTTAATTCCATGATAATAAAGAAATATTTTATTTTTTATACTATAATATGGAAATGGGAGATAAAAATTTGAAAGAAAATTCTATTAAACACTCAAGATACATAAATATCGCAATTGATGTAGCTGAAAAAATTGCTAATGAAGAATTTGTTGAAAATCAAAAAATTAAAGGTCGCTCGACATTGGCAGGCGGATACAATGTTTCGCCCGAAACGATTAGAAAAGCTATGACTTTACTTGCAGAATTGGATGTTGTTCAGATATTTCCAAATAGTGGTGTTATTATTAAATCAAAAGATAAAGCTACTGATTTTTTAAATAAATTTTCGTCTAAAGAAAATTTGTTATCCATAAGAGAAAAAATTAAAAAACTAATTTTTGATAGAAATATACTGAATTTGGAAATCGATAATAATATTGATTTAATTTTAGAAAATTTTACTCAATTAAAAAATATAGAACTTATAAAACATTATGAATATGAAATTAAGAAAAATAGCCCACTTATAAATAAAACTATAAGCGATTTAAAATTTTGGCAAAATACAGGGGCAACAATTGTTGGCGTTTTAAGAAATAATGAAACTCTTATTTCTGTCGGTCCCTATTTTTCGTTTTTAGCTAACGACAAAATTCTTTTTGTCGGAACTGATGATATTAAACTTAGAGTGCAAAATTTTTGTAACTCTTTAAAGTAGCAACTTAATTTATCATAAAACTTGGCACTTACTGTGTTAAAAATACTTTGCCTTGACAACTGACAACTTATATGTCATAATAAAATTGTCGGCGTTACTTAGCATTTTCCTTTTTCAATTTATAAGAGAGGGTTTTATATTTATGAAGAATAGCTTGTTAGAGCAAAATTTGTTTGCAAAAATTGAAAAAATTGTCAAACAAATTACCCCTCAAGATAGCTTAAGTAGTTGGTATGATTGGCGATGGCAAATTAAAAATACAATAAGAGATATTGATTCTTTTGAGTTAATATCAGGTATAAAATTTAATCAACAGGAAAAAGCTGAAATAGCAAAAACTGTTGAAAAGTTTCCTTTATCAATCACGCCTTATTACTTGTCGCAGATAATAGTTGACGATTATAAAAATGATCCGATATTTAAACAGGCGTTTCCGGATCCTAAAGAACTGATTGTTAGCAGTGCAGATATGGAAGATCCTCTCTCAGAAGACGCAGATAGTCCTGTAAAAGGTATTACACACAGATATCCTGACAGGGTACTCTTCCATATAAGCAATAAATGTGCAATGTATTGCCGTCACTGCACAAGAAAAAGAAAGGTCGGGGATATCGATTTTATTCCGACAAAAGAAGAAATTCTTGAAGGTATAGAATATATTAAAAGTAATCCCGTTATAAGAGATGTGCTTCTTTCAGGCGGAGATCCTCTTATGCTTCCTGACGATTTCTTGGATTGGATTTTAACTGAAATTGAAAAAATTCCGCACGTTGAGGTTATAAGAATAGGAACGAGAATCCCTGTTGTCTTACCTTACAGAGTTACAAATAATTTGGTTAATATGCTAAAAATGCATAAACCTCTATGGATTAATACACATTTTAATCATCCGCGGGAATTAACCAATGATGCAATCGGAGCATTGGATAAACTATCCGATGCCGGAATACCTTTAGGAAATCAATCCGTATTACTTTCCGGTGTAAACGATTGTGTTTATATCATGAAAAAGCTTGTAAGAAAATTGGTTCAGAACCGAGTTCGCCCGTATTACTTATACCAATGTGATTTGAGTATGGGATTATCTCATTTTAGAACACCCGTAAGCAAAGGAATTGAAATTATAGAAGGTTTGAGGGGGCATACGAGCGGTTTTGCGGTTCCGACCTTTGTAGTTGATGCTCCCGGCGGCGGCGGAAAAATTCCGGTTATGCCTAATTATATGATTTCATGCTCAACAAATAAAGTTGTTCTGAGAAATTTTGAAGGAATTATTACTTCTTATCAAGAACCTGACAACTATGAACATAAATATTGCGATAAGAATTGTGATGAATGTAATTTATATTTAAAGCTGGAACCTCAAGAAAAAACTGAAGATGTAGGAATTAAAAAATTATTATTTGATTCCAACGAAGTTATATCGTTAGTTCCAAACGATATGGAAAGGATAGAAAACAGAAATAATGTCTGATACAATCGAATTAATCGGGAATTCACTAATACAACATGGAAAAGAAAACAACAGAATTTATCTTATTAAATTAGCGAAGGAAGATTATCCGGGAATAATTGAATATATGGATAATTTGGCTCTGAATGACGGTTATACAAAAATAATCGCAAAAGTGCCTGCTGAATTGAAAGACTCATTTTTAAAAGACGGTTATGAATACGAGGCCTTTGTTAAAGATTTTTTTAAGGAAGAAGATGCTTATTTTCTGGGTAAGTATTTTTCTCAAGACAGAAAAGATTTTAACGACAAAAATGATATTTTTATTATTACACAGTTTTGCATAGAAAAAGGTAAAATCTGTATTCCTCCCGAATTGAATGAAAAATTCTGTATAAAACAATTAAATAAAGAACATATATCGCAAATAATAGAACTTTTTGGAAATGTTTTTGAAACTTATCCGTTCCCTGTTTTTGACGGTAATTATATTCTAAAAACCATGAGCAAAAATGTTGATTATTATGGCGTTTTTGCGGACAAAAAATTAGTTGCCCTTGCTTCATCAGAAATGGATTTGGAAAATCTGAATACGGAAATGACTGATTTTGCGACATTACCTGAATACAGAGGTAATAATTTATCTTACTACTTATTGAAAGAAATGGAAAAAGCCGCAATCGAAAAAGGTATTAAAACAGCTTATACAATTGCAAGAGCAAAAAATACCGGAATAAATATGACATTTGCAAAAATGTTCTATGAATTTGGAGGAACGCTTGTAAATAATACAAACATTTGCGGCAACATTGAATCAATGAATGTTTGGTATAAAAATTTGAGGATTTGACCAGAACTTTCTTTCAGGATATTTTAAGAACTAAAATTGTCATACAGACAATTTTAGTTGGTTTGGTAGGTGATTCTTATAGTGAGACTAATGCACAAGTCCATTTTTTTGCAAAAATGTCCTTGAGCAAAGTCTGTCTTGGATTATTCGGGGTGTAGCAAAAGTGTCATTTTGCCTTGGAATGCCTCTGTGCGACATCCGCTTTTACAAGGTCGCCCCCTTCATTTTTTATTTAAACATGAACAAATTTGCTAAGCAGGACTTGTGCAGTGGGCTCTATATGTGATATACTTTTAATTAAGAAATAAAAGGTGGAAGATGAAGATTTTTAAAAATAAAGCGTTTACTTTAGCAGAAATGCTTATTACTCTGGCAGTTGTGGGAATTGTTGCTACAATTATTATTCCCCCGCTTATAACAAATATTAATGAAATTTCTTGGGCTAAGGCGAAAGACAACTTTGATGCAAAAATAGACCAAGTAACTCGCCAAATGAATATTAACGGAGACTTGCCAAGCGGTACAAATATTTCAATCGAAACTTTTGCAGATAACTTTCAAAAATATATAAAAGTTGCTAAAAGATGTGAGTCAAATAATTTAACCGATTGCTTTGTCTCAACGTTTAAAAGTTCCGGCGGAGCTGAGGTTACGACAAGCGGTTTAACTGACGGAACATATTTAGGACATTCGAGTTGGACGCAAAAAACCTTAGGACTGAGCTTTACAGACGGTACAAATGCTATAATTGCATATGATCCTGGTTGTACATATTTGGACTGGGTGAATAATCAAGGTTCAATATATATTGCCTCAACTACCGGCAAAAGCTTTATTCCGGGTAATACAACGGCTTGTTTAGCGATAGTTTACGACATAAACGGCAATCAAAACCCTAACGTTGTAGGCAAGGACATCGGTGAACTTAATGCTGTGCTGGGCAATGATGACTGCGTGCAGGTCGGAAGCCTGTGCGTATCTAAAACTAATTTAAGCTACAATGCAATAGATACAACAACCGACAAAACCTATGACAGCAGCATTTGTGGTTCATTTCCAAATAATCCTTATTGTGCAAGCAATGCATGGGCTGGTGCAAAGAAAACTTGTGCGGATTTAGGTTGGCATCTTCCCTCTGAAGCAGAACTAACATCAATATACAATGTAACAATTAAAAACTCAGGAATTAAATCTTTGCTTAATATGTCTTCTCTTTACTGGGCTTCGTCCCAAATGAATGCTTTTGCCGGACGAGCTAGAAATTTTAATGATGGTCTTCTAGGCGGCAGTGGTAAAGGTGATGACAATCTCTATATGCGATGTGTTAAGTAATCCAAACAAAGAATTTTACTGATTATTGTTCATTTTTAAAAACTTACTTTTAACTTTCTCAATAACAACGTAGAACGCAGGTACTAACAATGTTCCTGCAAATGCAACCGCAATCATTCCGCCGAATACGGTCATACCTACGGAATGTCTGCTTTCTGCACCTGCACCGGATGCCGTTACCAAAGGCAAAACTCCTAAAATAAAGGCAATTGCTGTCATCATAACTGCCCTGAATCTTAATTTGGCGGCTTCCATAGCGGCTTCTTGAATGCTAAGATTTTGGTTTTCTCTGGCTTCTTTTGCAAATTCTATTATCAGAATTGCCTGCTTCGTACTCATACCGATAAGCATAATAAGACCGATTTGCGAGTAAATGTCAAGCGAATAGCCTGATACGTACTGAAAGAATAAGCCTCCGACTATTGCAACAGGAGAAATCAACATAACCGCCATAGGTAATGTCCAACTTTCATATAATGCAACCAAAAATAAATATACAAAAATCAAAGCCATACCAAGAATACCACCGATTTGTCCGCCGGATTCTTCTTCCTGTAAAGAAATACCTGACCATGCATAGCCCATGTTTTTAGGTAAAACATCATTAGAAAGTTCTTCCATAGTTTCCATTGCCTGACCGGAACTTATTCCTTTCGCAGCGTTTCCGTTTATTGTAACCGCAGGGTACATATTAAATCTGGTTAAAGTATAAGGTCCGGTTACACTTCTTATATTAACAACAGCGGTCAAAGGTACCATACCGCCTTTCATATTTTTTACGAATATTTTTGAAATATCTTCCGATTTAGCCCGAAAATCTTCATCTGCCTGCATCATAACACGGTATACACGTCCGTATTTGTTAAAATCATTAATATAGGTTCTTCCGAACTGAGCGGACATGGTGTTATAAATTTCATTTATATCAACGTTTTGTGCCATTGCTTTTGATACATCAACATCAATCAACAGCTGAGGTAAGTCGGCACTGTATTGCGTATAAACACTTTGCAGGGAACTATTTTGGTTTGCTGCACTTATAAACTTCATTGTTTCCGTATATAAATCCTGAGGAGTTCGGTTTCCTTTATCCAAAAGCTGATATTCAAATCCGCCGAACATACTCAACCCCGGAATAGAGGGCGGAGAAAAAGAAACTATAATCGCATCGGGATAATTTCCGAATTCTTTTCTGAGTTGTGCTAAAATACCTTGAGCCGATAAACTTGCTTTTTTACGTTTTGACCAAGGCTCAAGCATATTAACGATTAAACACGTGTTTTCACCAGAAAAACCGACCAGAGTGAGTGTTTGTTCGATTCCTTTTATTTTTTGGATTTTCTTTTCTATATCGTGTGCCACAATGTCTGTTCTTGATGCAGAGGATCCGTCAGGCAATTGTATTTGGGTAAAGATTGCACCTTTATCTTCATCGGGCAGAAAGCTTGTAGGAATTAATTTAAACAAAAAGACCGTCATTAAAATCAATCCGCCCAAAAGCATTACCGTATATTTCGAATTTTCGACAAAATACCTTGCTCCTGTAAGGTATTTTTCTCTTATACCGTTAAACCAGTTATCGAATTTTACCAAGAATTCAAGTTCTTTAAACTCTTCTTTTGACTGTAAAATTGTCGAACACAAAGCAGGAGCAAGAGTTAAAGCAACAAGCATTGATAAACCGATAGACACAGCTATGCATACTGCAAACTGCTGATACATTCTTCCGGTAATTCCCGGCATAAAGCAGACCGGTACAAATACTGCCATCAAAACCATTGAAGTGGCTATAATCGCCCCCGTAACTTCGCCCATGGTAATTTCAGTTGCTTCTTTCGGTTTTACTCCATCTTGAATATGCCGCTGGGTATTTTCAAGCACAACAATTGCATCATCAACAACAAGCCCGACTGCAAGTACCATACCAAAAAGCAGCAGCAGATTTATTGAAAACCCCAGCAGGCTTACAAAAATAAATGTTCCGATTAAAGATACAGGGATTGCAAAGAAAGGAATTAAAGAAGCCCGCATACTTCCTAAGAACAGATAACACACAATAACAACAAGAATTACCGCTAAAAATATTGCGTTTTTTACTTCATTTATCGATTCTCTTACAAAATCCGTTTCGTCTCTGAATACTTGGTATTCAAGCCCGGGTGGAAATCCTTTGCTTAACTGGGCAAGTCTTTTTTTAACTTTATTTGCCAAGTCTATAGAGTTTGCTTCAGGAAGCTGTTTTACCATTATTATGGCGGTGTCTTTGCCTTGAATTCTTGAAAAGAAAGAGTAACTTTCAGCACCAAGTTCAACTCTTGCAATATCTTTAATTCTCACCTGAGAGCCGTCAATTTTTGAACGCACCACTATATTTTCAAACTCTTTGGCATCTTTTAAACGACCCTTTGTTCTAAGAGTTAATTTAATCATTTGCTTATTTTTAAGTGGTTCAATGCCTATATCTCCCGCGGGAACCTGTGTATTTTGGTTTGATATTGCACTATAAACCTCGGTTGTGGAGATACCCAGAGTCGCCATTTTGTTAGCGTTAAGCCAAATCCTCATTGAATAATCTTCGGAGCCGAAAACCTGAACACTTCCTACACCCTTAATACGGGCAAGTTCGTCTTTAACATATATAGAAGCATAATTTGAAATATAAAGCGGGTCATAGGTATTATGAGGCGAGTTTACACTTATCATTAAAAGCCCCGGTCCGCCGGTTGTTTTAACAACGGTAAGCCCATACCTTCTTACCACATCAGGCAGTCTGGGAGTAACCAACTGCAATCTGTTTTGAACGTTAATTACAGCCATATCCGGGTCAGAACCTATTTCAAAATACAAATTAAGAGTATATGACCCGTTTTGACTGGAGGAAGTCATATAAATCATATCTTCAACGCCATTAATTTGTGCTTCCAAGGGTGCTGCAATTGTATCTGCAACAACATCGGCACTTGCACCGGGATATTGAGCACTTACAACAACCTGTGGCGGTGTAATGTTCGGATATTCTTCCAGTGGTAATGATTTCATTGCAATAATCCCCGCCAGAATGATTACTAATGAGATTACTATTGCAAATTTTGGTCTTTTTATGAATAAGTTTGATGCCATTTTTGTCCTTCTTTAAAGTAGTGAACAGTGAGCAGTGAGCAGTGAGCGGAATAAATTTTTCATTTGTTTTTTAAATATTTTATAAGTCCTACAATTAATTTGCGAATTAATTCTATTTTTTCAATATAAATATCAATTGTTTTTATGTAGGATAAATTTTTTGATATAATTAATTGAGTTTCCAGTTCAACAAGTGAACCCATTGC
>JAQVKX010000003.1 GCA_028694425.1 Candidatus Gastranaerophilales bacterium | reverse complement strand
TCTCCGTAAATTAATACTTTCTCATTTTCGACATCAAGGTTAAAAGCCTTGAACTGTCTAAGTTTTAATATTTTATTTATATCCATGATTAATTATATTAACACTTCATGGATTTTTCGCAAGAACCATTAAAGACTTAATATATTCACCTATTTGCTTTTTATGATAAAATTGTCTTATGAAAATATCGGGAGAAAAACAATTAGGCTTTTTATCTAACTTGGCGTATATCGTGTTCAGGCTTCAAGAACCTTTCACCGATTTTAGAGTGAAAGACAATCCTGAAATTAAACCATGTATATATGCACTTTGGCATGGACATCAGTTTTGTGTGCATGGGATAAAGGACAGAGCCAATTTAAATATCTTGATAAGCCGTTCAATAGATGGCGAAATTATTGCAAGAATTACAGAAAAATGGGGATTTAAAACTGTTCGCGGTTCAAAAGGCAAAAAAGGCAGTGTCGAAGCTACAATGCAGCTCATCAATAAGCTTAAAAACGGTGAATGCGTTGCTATGGCGGTAGACGGTCCAAGCGGACCGGCATTTGTGGTAAAAGACGGCATTATTAAAATCGCTAAAATGGCAGGAGTACCTATAGTACCTATGTATTGGTATTCACCGTTTAAAAATTTCTTAAAAATGCCATCCTGGGATAGTTTAGGATATCCTTTAGGGCCTTGCAGAATTCTGAGCATTTACGGAGAGCCGATACACGTCGATGCAAATAACACTGACGAGCAAGATGAAGAAGCCAGAGTTAAGTTACAAGCTGCGTTTGACGAACTTGCTCAAAAAATTCCTCAGGCTTATAAAGAAGAGTTTAAATTCAGATTATGGAAGAAAAAAAATTAAAAATACTTGCCGTGCAAATGTCGGCAAAAATTGCTGATAAGAAAACAAATTTTTCTAAGATTAAGGATTTAATTGATAAAAACATTACAGACAATGTTGATGTTTTAATTTTACCCGAACTTTGGCCTGTTGGGTGGAAACCGAGCGAATTTAAAGATTTGGCGGAAAATTTTGACAATAGTAAAACCGTTAACTTTTTATCGGAAATTGCCAAAAAGTACAATACAAATATAATCGGCGGCAGTCTTATCAGTGAACAGGGAACAGTGAACAGTGAACAGAATGATATCTGCTCACTGCTCTCACTCGCTCCTTCGGAGCTGCGCCTACAGGTTCACACGCCTCATTCTTCGGCGGTTCACTTTGTAACTGCTCACCGTTCACTTTATAACGCTTGTCCGGTAATAAACAGAAAAGGCGAACTAATAGCTGTTTATGAAAAAATGCATTTGTTTTCATATTACGGATGCGATGAAGGAAAGTATGTACAAAGCGGTGAGAACCCAGTTTTAGTTGAAATTGACGGCATAAAAATCGGCTTAAGTATTTGTTATGACATAAGATTTCCTGAAATTTACAGAGCTTATCGCAGAGTAGGAGCTGATTTGCTTATAAATATGGCGGCATGGCCCAAAGCCAGAACAAGCCACTGGGATACACTTACTAAAGCCCGTGCAATAGAAAATCAGTGTTATATGGTTGCACTAACCCAATGCGGTTTGCTTGAAGGAGATGAGTGGAACTCAGGTCATTCAAGGATTATTGATTATAACGGTGAAATTATCTCCGAATTGCAAGAAGATGAAGGGATTATGTGTACAGAAATCAAATTTGAAGAAATGTACAAATTTAGAGAAAAATGTACTGTTTTACTTGATATTCATGATAAGTACGAGGTAAAATGGAAAATGGAAAGTTGAAAATGGAAAATTATCCGGGTTATAGGGTTATAAGGTGAATAGGTGAACAGTTTAATTTTAACTTATTCCTCTTTAAGCCTCACGCCTAACTTTTTCTCACTTTTTTACTTCTCACTATAGCAGGGTGCATTTATGCACCAAGCATAAAGCTTTAAAAAGAGGATAAAATGAAAAACTTGTTATTTATATTTGTTATATTATTTGGGTTTATTGGGGCTGCACAGGCAAGACCATTTGAAAATCCCATTTCATCGGCAATCAGGAAAGCTGATATTTCAAACAGTGCTTTGATTTCTGTTTCTTTTAAAGAAATTCCGACAGGGAAGACGGTTTATGAATTAAACGCAAATACACCGATGACACCTGCTTCGGTGCAAAAGATTGTAACTGTTTTACCTGCTTTAAACACATTGGGCAAAGATTATGAGTTTAAAACGCAACTTTACAAAAACAAAGATAATAATTTATACATAAAGCTCGGTGCAGACCCTTATTTTACTACGGCAGACCTGAAAAACATGATAAGAAAATTACCTGATTGTAAAATATATTCAACCAAAGCGTTTTATATTGATGATTTTATTCTGGATAACAATGAATGGGGCGAAGGCTGGCAGTGGGATGATGATTTAAACCCGCTGATACCTAAATTCGGCTCTTATAATATGGATAAAAATCTTTTGACAATAAACGTTTTGCCTACAAAGCCGGGTGCTCCGGCAGATATCTTAACGGAAGTTTTTTACCCGACGGCATTTATAAACAATGTTGTAACAGGTAACAAAAATGAGGTTAAACTGGAGAGGAAGAATTATATTTCACCGGATGTTATTAATGCTGACGGTGTTGTATTAAGTGATATGGCAATACAAATTCCGGTAAATTATCCCAGACGCTACTTTATTTTCCGATTGGAAGAATTATTAAGAAGGTATAAGATTTCATATTACGGGGATTTTAACAAATTAAAATTACCCCCAAACACTTATTTGATAGCAGAAGTTAAGCATCCTATGTCATCAGCAATTGAAGATATTTTTAAAAGAAGTAATAATATGACAGCCGAGACTGTTTTTAAAATCGCAGGCGGACAATATACAAAAGCAACCGGTTCAATTGATGCCGCTGTTGAGATGCTCAACGATTATTATAAAAAACTCGGGATAAATACCGATAATATAAAAATTGTTGACGGAAGCGGAGTTTCAAAAAATAATCTGTTAACCGCTGATTTTGTTACGGAAGTTTTGCTAAAAACTTCCCAAAATAAAGACTTGAATTTTAAGGCTCTTATGGCAAGCCCCGGCGAAGGTACTTTATCTGACAGAATGCTTTATTTTAAAGATGCCTTAAAAGCGAAAACCGGCACTTTAACCAATACCAGTTCAATAGCAGGATATCTTAGCGCAAAGAGCGGTAAAAATTATGCATTTTGTATTATGATAAACGACCCGAAATCAAAATCCGCGGACAAAAAAGCGTTTGAAGAGTATCTTCTGCGCAAAGCACATGAGGAATTGTAGAGCTTTTTGATAACCTTTAAAATCGGTTTTAAATTCTTTAAATTTACCGTTAACGTAACAAGCGATTGAATTTTTGTGACAATCAACACCAACGAATGATTTTTGTAATGTTTCCATGATATACTCCTTATTGGAAAAGTAAACAAATTCAACGGACAACCTTGCTTCAAGTGGCAACAGGTATTTCTTAAGTCTCGTTGAAGAAAGAGGACAGGACAATCTCAAAGTTAGTCTCAAAGACTAGGACGCGGTAAGTCTCTGTCCTTTTTCATATTACAAAATCCAAAATCGCTAAGCAAGGATGCGGAAAAATTAAAAATTTTTCTCGCACCTCAATAGAGCAAAATAGAGTAAATTCGTAGGGTGGGATAGTAATCCCACCCTACTCATATTCATCAATTATTTCTTGGGCTTCGGTTTTGAGAAAATCGCAGTATTTCCTGTCAGCAATGATTTCGTCTAAAATTCCTCTGCCTTGCAGGTTGTAAAGTGCAATCAGGGCGTTTTTCTTAACCTCATCGTCTAAATCATCCAACATTTCTTTATTATATCGTAAGCTCTTTCATCTTCCGAATCCATCAATGCTTCAATCGCAGCACTAACTCCTACTCGAAACGGTTATCCCGTTATAGAGCCGGAAAGAGGTTTTAAAGTTTGGCAAGAAGATTTTGGATTTGAGGTTGTAAAGTAAGTTTACCAGCAGCCGCCTATAGAACCTTCGGCACAAACTCTACCGTCAACCCAGGTTGCAAATTCAAGTTCTGCACCTTTAAAAATGGCACCTTTAATTTTTGCACCTTTCAAGTTAGCTTCTTCAAGGTCAGCATTTTGAAAATTTGCGTTTGTTAAATCGGCATTGGAAAGGTTAGCTTCTTCCAAATCTGCGTTACGAAAATCAACGCCGCTTAAATTCTTTCCTCGTAAGTCTGCACCTTCAAGTTTTGTATCGGCGAGATTTTTATCCCCTTTTAAAAGTCTGTTAAAGTCATGTACATTGTAATCGTCACCTGCTGCAACGGAAATACCTATTGTTGCAAACAAGCAGGTTGAAAGTAAAATTGTCGTAGTTTTTTTAGTCAACATTTGTCAGCCTCCTTTTGATTGGGTTTTCGTTATCCAAAGATATAAATTTTGATATTGAAATATTAAACGCTATATTATCACTGTCATCATTAGGAATAATTACCGCACTTGTTATAGAAACAGTAGGTACGGGGCGGTATTTTATACCAACTCCCATTCTACCATAAGAATCACGACTTGACAACCAATCAACGGCTATTCTTAATTTGTTTGGGATTATAACTTGTTCTATACCTAAAAGTACTCCGAAATTATCAGGAAGTCCTTTAATACCCCCAAAATATGTACCTGCGGTTAAACTTGTTTTTGTCTTTTTAATTCTGTGAGAAAAGTGTGAAAATAAAAAAGAATCAGGATGTACGGATTGCGTAAAAGAAGGACTGAGCGTACCGCCTACGGTAAACCTTGTTGCACTGCCCAAGAACCAAACTTTTTTTGCTGAAAGGTCAAACTCTGCATTAGTATTATGATTATCATCTATAGAAGTTCCGACACCTGCCGTAATTTCTGTACCAAAACCTGTTCCGAGTGTTACTGATGGTGTGATTGAAGCATATTGCCCCGGTGCAAAAGGCCTCATCCTATTAGAATCTTTCAGAATTATGTCTCCCGCCGGCAAAACTTCGGAAGAAGGCACATTTATAATGGTCTGTTGGGCTTTTGCACCTGAGGACAAGCATATAAAAATAAACATAAAGGTAATTATCTTTTTCATTGTTTAACCCGTTACTATAAAAATAAAAATATTTAAAACGTTTGTTATAAGGCATCGTAGACTTTTTTAATTTCTTGAATGTCTTGCCACATAAGCCATTTTGGGCTACCTTTTTCTCTTGAATCATTTCTCAAAAGATAAGACGGGTGAAAAATCGGCATCATTTTAGAACCATTGGGTCCGTCAAACCACTTTCCTCTTACTTTTGTTATACCTAAAGGTGTATCAATCATTGAGGTTAGTGCAACCCTTCCGCAAATCAGGATGATTTTAGGTTTTAAAATTTTGATTTGGGCATCAAGGTATTCTCTGCAAGCTGCTTTTTCTTCCGGTAAAGGGTCTCTATTGTCAGGCGGACGGCATTTTAGTGTGTTACAGATATAAACATCATTTTCTCTGGAAAGTCCGACGGATTGAAAAATTTTATCCAGTAATTGTCCGGCTTTGCCTACAAAAGGTATACCTTTTTGATCTTCATAAAATCCGGGAGCTTCGCCGATTAGCATAAGTTTGTTGTTAGGTTTGCCGTCAGAAAACACAACGTTTGTCCTGCTTTTTGCAAGCGGACATTTTTGGCAACTGTTACAGCGGCTTCTGACTTCCTCTAAATTTTTTATTTTTTCCATTGTTTGCATGTAGTTTATATTACATCAAAAAAATATTTTAATAAATTTGTCTTATTTGTATTTGATGATATAATGACCTCATGGATAAAGAAGATAAGAAAATTTTAATTGAATATCTTATTTCACATAAGAATAGTTTGTGGACGGCGATTATAGTTTTAATAGGAGGTTTGGCAGGAATTCTATTGACTTTTAATTATTCAGTAGAATTTCTATGTACCTTGAAGGGATTTATTGAAATAATACTTTTTATTTTAGGTTCATTTTTGTTAGGTCTAATGTTAACAGGATTGATTAATACAACTGTGGATATAAAAAAATATTTAAATAAGGGAGGATAATTATGAATTTAATAAATTTAATAGCTTCTGTTTTTGCACTGACTATGGTGACAATTTTTTGTTTAATTGTCTTGCGGATAGGGTTTGAAATGTCAAAACATCAATTAGGCGATGAAACCAAAAAATAATATTATATGAATATTTTGTTTCTACATAGGGGATTCCCCGGTCAATTTAAATATATAGCAACGGTTTTAGCGAATAATCCGGATAATACCGTTTACTTTATAACAAATTCTCAAGAAGGACAGATTAACGGTATAAACAAGGTTTATTATAAACTTGCACAACAGACTTTAGGCAACTGCCATCCTTACTTGAATTTTTATGAAGAAGCGGTTATTCACGGTCGCCAAACGGCAAAAGAAGCTGTAAAATTAAAAGAACAGGGTTTTAAGCCCGATATTATTTACGGTTTTGCAGGTTGGGGTTCTACAATGTTTATGAAAGAGGTTTTCCCTGACGTTCCGCTTTTATGCTATTTTGAATGGTTTGGTAAATCGAAAGATTCTGTTTTTGATTTTGGCGGGAAAAAGTTAACCTTGGAAGAAAAAGAAAAAATAAAATGCGAAAATACTCACGTTTTAATGAGTTTATACAGTTGTGATGCGGGGATTTGTCCGACTCACTGGCAAAAAAATCAATTCCCCGAAGAATTTCATAATAAAATTCATGTAATTCACGATGGGGTTGATACGGCGACTTGCCAGCCTAATAATGAAGCTGAATTTCTGGGGTTAACAGCAGGGGACGAAGTCATAACCTATGGGACAAGGGGAATGGAGCCTTACAGAGGCTTTCCTGAGTTTATGAAAGCAGCAGAAATTCTTCTTGAAAAACGTCCCAATGCTCATATTATAATTGCAGGTGCTGATGAAACTTTTTATAGCCCGAAAGCCGAAAAAGGCACTTATAAAAACAATTTACTTAAGGAATTAGACCTTGATATGAACAGAATTCATTTTACGGGGATTTTGTCATTCCATGATTATGTAAAACTTTTACAAATTTCTTCTGTGCACGTTTATTCGACAGTCCCTTATGTCTTATCCTGGTCGGTTTTAAATGCAATGGCTGTCGGATGTTGTATTGTGGCTTCTAATACCGCACCTGTTTTGGAAGTTATAAGGGATAATTATAACGGACTTCTTTTTGATTTTTATAATGTTGAACAACTTGTCGAAAAGGTTGAATATGTACTTGATAATAAAGAGAAAATGGTAGAAATACGTAGGAACGCCCGTCAAAGCGTTATCGATAATTATGCTTTAGAAAAAACTTTACCTCAGCAATTTAATTTAATTAATAATTTGTGTCATTAATATATCTTGTTATATAAATAGTATATACTAACTTAACATTTCTTTACAATTCTAAATGGTTGATTTTATTGTGCTTTATGCCATTTTAGTTATTTTGCCAACATGCTTTTAGGCAATTTTATATATACTTTTTACTTATATAATATATACCATTCCCCATCCATTAATATATGTAAAAATCAGGAGAAATCCATGCACGAAGTACGTTGGCTAAACAGCTATAAGACTCAAAATGCTGATTTTACCAATTGGGTAAGATCACATCGGAGCTACAATAGACGCCATTATAGAAATTCTATTTGGCAGTCTAATTGCAGTTGTTCATCTTCGTCAATGAGCTCAGGTCTCAGCGGCATAGAGAATATGACCAACATTATGACATGGTTAACTATAATTCCGACTGTAGTTGATTTGTTTAAGGGATTGTTTGGTTTCGGTAAAAAAGCTGATAAAGCTAATGACAATCCTTTCGGAACAACACAAGGTTCAAAAACTATAACATTACAACAGCAAGTTGCTGATACAAATACTTCCAAAGCAGGACTTGGGCAAGAAATTGCTAATACAAAAATAACAGGCGAAACTGCAAACCTTGATGTACAAATAGCAGCTGCAGAGGCGAGAAAAGCTGCAAATGAAGCACAAATACAGCGTTATGATAATCAAATAACTAATTTAAATACTGAAAATAATCAATTAAATACTCAACTTCAAGCATTACAAGATAACTTAAACAAACTGAACACACCTCAAACTTCGGACAAAGCACAAATTGCAGAAATTAATAAAAAAATTGATGAGATTAATAGGAAAATTTCAGAAAATGTTGAAAAAATAGCAGAACTTACCAGACAAATAACTGAATTAAAAACAGCTAATAATAATTTATCGGCATTAATAAGTGAGGCAAATGCGTTAAAAATTCAAGCTCCGGAAATAAAAGCAAAAAGAGATGCAGAAAAAGCAAAAGCTGAAGAAGATAATGATGATGATTCCTCCGAATCCCGAGGGGGGGCAATGGTCTAGCTTCTTGCTAAAATAATTCAAACAAATTTATTATAAAATTTTATAACAATTCAGATCAAACGTAACAACTCAGGTGAAATTCAATGTAGCCACAAGCAGGAATTTAACACGCTTTTCACCTCGCCCTTTGGGGGAGAGGTCTGTTTTCGATTTGAGCGGGAAATCGCGAAAATCAGAAAACAGGGTGAGGGAAGGACTCCGTTTTGAGTTGACTAAATGTCAAGTCAAAATGGAGGGGCAACCGGTATATGTTTTTTAACCCCTCACCCAATTTTTCTAATGCTCATTCTTCGCATTGAAAAATCCCCTCTCCCCCAAGGAGCGAGGGTACACTGGGCGTACGTTTTAACCATAATTGATTTGACCTGAGTAGATACGATCAAAAAACAAACAAGTCTCATGTCATTGCGAGGAGCTTGCGAAGCAAGCGACGCGGCAATCCAAAAAAATTGAAAAGTCGAAAAGTCGAACAGTTGAAAAGTTGAAAAGTTTAATTTTAATTTATTCTTTTCCTCTTTACCTTTTTCCTTTTCTTTGGATTGCTTCGTCAGTCGCTTTGCTCCATCCTCGCAATGACATGAGCTTTGATTATCTGAGTTGTAATAAATCCTTAAATTCTTAACAATTTGTTACAAGCCCAATATGATTACAGTCCAAGCGTTTTAGACTTTTTTATTGATATTTTTAATCCTTTTCAGGCAATTTTTTATGCATTTTATACTTATTTAATATATACCCCATCCATCTTATTGATATACCTATGTAAATTACAGGAAATACCTATGAGCAGAGTAAATGGTTTATACACCGGTTTTACCCGTCGGGTAGGCCTAAATAAAAGAAGAAATCATTCTTATAACCGTTATTGCGGATCGACCTTTGATGAGGCACTTTCCTATGGCAATTCAGCAAGTAAAAAAGCTGCAAATAATATTGGTATTTTGATGATTTTAGCTTCGTTGCCAAATTTAGTACCTGCTGTAATGAAACTTTTTAATATGTTTAAAGATTTATTTAGTTCATTATTCGGATTATTTGGAGGTTTATTTAAAAAAGTTAAAAAAGATAACCCTTTTGAAATGCCGCAAATACAAAAACCAAAAGAAGAAACTATTAAATTACCGGATTTACAACCTCAAAGAGATGATGATAAACCGGTTTCCATAGAAATACCGGAACCTCCGGCTTTAACTATTTCTAAACCTCAATTAGTATTCCCTAAACCTCAAGAGGTACCTAAAGCGGAAGCCGAAGTTAAATTACCAAAGAATGAAACTGTTCAGGAATCGATAACCACTCTTCCTTCATCTGAGGTTCTAACCTTAGCCGTTCCTGAAAGCCAGCCTCAACAACCTGATGTTATACAGATACCGAGTGTTCCTGCCGAGCAGTCAGGTATTCCCCGAATTCAAGTAAAATCGGATGAACCCGGTGAGGCAAAAATAATTGCTCCTGTGCAAAGGCAAACAGCAGAAATGACACCTTCAAAAGCGACTATTCCTTCTGCTCCAAAGACAACTCAAACTGTTCCACCGGTCGGGACTTCAAATAATCCGTTTGGGGGAGCGGTAAATATAACAATTTCACCCCAGCCTACCGGAAATCAATCCCTATCACCGCCAGGAGGATTAAGTCGAATAGAAATTGAAACGACCGGTGAAATGCCTGCAGTTCCCTCAATAAATGGGGCAATTCCACCTGCGGTCAAAGCATCACCAACTCTCCAGCCTATTGCACAACCCGTAGTTGAACAACAAGAAGAACTTCCTGCTCCCGAAGTAGAAAAAGCACAACCTGCAGTTGAAAAGCCTGCAGAAAAACCTGTTGAAAAGCTCCCGGCTGCTCTACCGCCTTCGGCTGTTGACAAAGGTGATTTTACCGGAAGATTGGCAAGAGCAAAAGACTTAATTGAAACCGCAAGAAGAGCAGTAAGAAATTTTAATGATTCTTTGCCTACAGTTATAGAGACTAAGGATGCAGCGGCATATAAACCATTAGACCAAGGCACTATAGATGCTATTAAAGCGGCACGAGGAGCAATATATGATTTGCAATCAGATTTTCCTTATGAACAGATGGATTTAGAATTTATAAGTAAGGATTTAGACGATATAGTTTCCGGTATCAGAAATAAAGATAATGGTTATAATGCTGCAGAACTTGAATGTGTAGACGGTTTCTACGGTGAAGAAAGAAAATATACAAAAGGTTCTTCAGTAAGAAGACTTGTATCTGAAGTAAATTATGATTTAACACATTTAGATCCTAATGATAAAGATATACAAAAGAAAATAGCTGAATTTAGAGCTAAATTAGAAACAGCTTCTAAAAATATAAAACTTGACTATCGTAATGCATATACAAAAAATGGCGGGAGGATTCAAGGATTAGATAACACAGGTGCATATGTCAGCGAAGAAGAAAATAATGAATATCTTGCATTAAGGCAGCAAATAACTGATTTAAATAAAAAACTCAATGAATTAGAGGATAAAGCATATTAATTCAAAGGATTTAGAATATTACTATAACAAGGTTTTACGCTTCAAGCACTTGATATTTTTTAAAAGGGAGTTATAATGAGTATTGGTAAAGGTGCTCTTTTTTTATACGGTTTGTTAGGTTATTTTAAGGTGATGTTATGATTACACGAGTTAGTGGTCTTAACACTGGTAGTGTTGTAAAAGATCCCCGAAGAAAATCTCAACGTATGCAGTTTAAAAATGCTTACAATGTTCCTTACCAAAGCAGCTTGGAACAAGAATACAGACAACAACAAAAAAACGCTTTAATATCAAGCATTTCTATAGTCCTTGGTTCAGTAGCATTTATGATTGGTTATTTTTTACTTTCTAAAAAAGTAAGAAGCTGACAATTCTTTATGCTGCTTTAGCTTGTGGCTGCGGAAGCGTTAATGGTTGCGGTGTTTGCTGCTGCGGCTGATTTTTTGCTGCTTTATATGCATTCATTCCTTCAATCCAGCTATCCACAAATTTCATGTCTTTTTCTGCAACTTCTTGCGGTAATCCTGCGTGGTGTATCATCGGTATAAGCTCATCTGCAGAGTATTCGACAGGAGCCGATTTTTCGTCGTCCGTGTCATTGCAGATAAATATCAATTTACCCTTTTTATCTTCTCTTGCCCCGATAATTGTAATTTCATGACCGTTTATGATTATTCCTTTATCATCTGTTTGTGTGTAGCCTATGATTACATTTTCACCTCTGACAAGAGAGTCCATAAGATGCCGTTTTACGGTTTCTGCATCGGCTTCATAACCTACCAGTTTGCCGTTTTCATCGACAGTTTGATAAGTTACCGAAATTTTATTTTTATCCTGAACTACAGATTCTGTAAATGTTTTTTCAAACTCGATTAATCCTTTAGGATTTTCGTTGAATTTACCCTCTCTGTTGTCGGTTAGAGAGTCATAAGTTTGTTGTGATCCAACGTTCATAAATGTTGACTGCATTAGAACATCAATTACTGAATGCTCACCCCTGTCTTTGTTTACTGTTTGGATTTGTGCCCTGACAAAAGCATTTGCATCAGGTGCCAAGCGTAATATTGCTGTATTAAAATCACCCATTTTGTAAGGAACTTCAAAAGCATTCAAAAGCCACACCGCATCAAGTGTTTTATCGGCAAGTTTAGGGAGATGTATAACTTTATCAACGGCAAGTTTTGGGGAAGTCAATTCCTGTGCAAATCTTGCAAACTCTGCAGGCATTTGTTTTGCCAAATTAAATTCTATACTTGCAGATACGCAAGCTCCGGAACGTTCAACATTAATTGTTTCAGGACTAATTACATCTTTCGGTGCTTTCGGATTTGGTTTTGCATTCTGTAAAATTGCGGCTTCATATGCCTTGGGAATGTTGCCGAAACGTTGAGTAATTACAAAAGGATTTGCAAGTGTATTAATAGTTTCGGTTAGAACTACACGTGGGTCTAAACCCTTTGCACGAGGTGTCGCCGCCATTTTGTATAAATTTATTAAAGTGCTTGAACCGTCGTTGGAATTTGCATTAAGCAGAATTCCTGATTTTAAAAGAATTTCGAGATTTTTAGCCGTTTCTCTATCCAATGCGGATGCTAATTGCATATACATTGTCTGTTCTTCCTGTGTTGTAAGCTGCGTTCTTAAATTTAGAGCAGGAACAGGCGGTTGTTGCAGTTGTTCATTTCCAAATGTAATTTCCGACTTATCTCTCGGTGGCATTGGAGGTATAACACTATGTCCGACAGGTTTTGTTACCGTCGGTACAGTGTTGTAAGTTCCGATTTGATTAATACCTACTGATTGCACTTTTTTCCCTACTACTAATTACTTCATATTTAATTAAAAACAAAAGACTTTTAAAAATTGCTGTTTTGTTATACTTTTATAAAGAAAGGTTACAAATTACATGAAAAAATAAACAAGTTTCATGTCATTGCGAGAAGTGAGGCGTAGCCGAGCGACGAAGCAATCCAAGAATTTTTTTTGGATTGCCGCGTCGGGGCATATTGTTCAAAATCCAACCGAACACTTGATTTACCCCCTCCTCGCAATGACGTAAAACGTATTTGTCGGGAGAATTATGGAAAAGAATACTGAATATAAAATAAAACCGTTAACAATACAGCAGATTAAAATCTCGCTGGACAGACTGACAAGGTTTAAACCGACAGAAGACAAATATTTAAGAGTTTTTAAGGATATAATATCTTCTAATTTACTTTATCCCAAGTATAAAAAAAATGAACTTGCCGAATTAAGTTATAAAGAATTAACATTTTTAGCACAGGAAATTTTCAATTTTTCTTTTGTTGCCTTAAATTTGTGGTGTGAAACTGATTTTTCAATTAATAAAAAACTTCTTAAATATGAGAAATCCGTTTTTAAGTTTGATAAAAATGCCGAAAAGCTTATTAACAATAAAATCAACTACAATGCAGCAATAACACTACTTGAAGATAATGAGTTACCGTTGAATTTAAAGTGGTTAAAATCTTTATGTCAAAATGACAATCAAATCGAAAACAGGGCGAATTTCGGACTAAAATTCCCTATTGAAAAGATAATTTTAGTTGAAGGAATAACCGAGGAAATTTTATTGCCGAAATTCGCTCTTCTGTGCGGGCTTGATTTTAACAAAGCAGGGATACATTTGATTTCTGCAGGAGGCAAAAATCAAGTGGTAAAATTGTTCTATCAGCTTGCAGATATTGTTAGATTACCGATATTTGTTTTATTAGACAATGATGCAGGTGAAAATTATGAGCAAATCAAACCTAAATTAAGGAAAAATGATAAAGTTTATATTATTGAGCGAGGAGAATTTGAAGATATTTTACCGCTAAATTTGATAAAAAGAAATTTAAATAGGCATTTTAAGAACTTTTTTTCAATTAAACTTAATGACTTGCGAAAAGACGCACCAATGACAAGTATTTTGGATGAATTGTTCAAAAGTTACGGGTTGGAGTTCAAAAAAGCCGAATTTGCTTCACTTATAAGTGAAAGTATTCAAGATGATTTGTCGGATGAGATAAGAACTATAATTTCAAAACTGTAATAATTATTTTATATATTCGTGCTAGAATAAATAAAAAAGAATAAGGAGAGTTATTAAATGAAGAAATTTTTATTGGTATTTTGTATTTTAGTTTTTGGGACAATCGTTTTTGCAGGTGAACAAGATGATGCAATGGCATTTTTTAACAGTGTGGTAAATGCTTCGAATACTTACAGTCCGAATTTATCAAGTATGTATTCAGATAGTGCAAAGATTATAAGGCAGGTTATAAAACCGGACGGAACACTCGTTAATGTTTATTTTTCAGGAAAAGATTATAAAGACGAAATGAAACGTAACGCAAAATTTGCCAAGCTTGTAGGATATAAAAATTATTATTCTGATACAAGTGTCTCAAAAGCAGCAAACGGTTATAAAATTAACGCAATGAGAAGACCATCACCGAGCGATTATAAATTAAAAACTTACATGGTAGTAGCAAAACAGCCTGACGGTAAATGGGTTGTTGTGGAAGAATTGATGCAGACAAAAGTACAGACTTTCTTAAAATATGCAACTAAATAAGGATTAAAAATGTTAAACAATTTCCGATTTTTAACATCAGGCGAATCTCACGGAAAGTGTCTAAACGGAATAATAGACGGGATTCCTGCAGGTTTTGAAATAGATTTTGAGTTTATAAACAATGAATTAAAGCGTCGCCAAAGCGGGTGGGGACGCGGTGAAAGAATGCAAATTGAAACGGATGAGGTCGAAATTAAGTCAGGTGTGAGATTTGGTAAAACAACCGGGGCTCCGATTTGTCTGGAAATTAAAAATAACGATTTTGAAAATTGGCAAAAAATAATGAGTGTTGAAAAGATTGAAACTTACACGGATGAAAAATCTTTTACTAAACCACGTCCGGGGCATGCGGATTTTGCAGGTTCAATAAAATATGACATTAAAGATTTAAGAGATATTTTAGAACGTTCAAGTGCCAGAAAAACAGCAATGGATGTTGCAATAGGTGCAATTGCTAAACAAATACTTTTAGAATTCAATATAGATTGTACTTCAAAGGTACAAATTGCAGGTGAAAGTGAAGATGATAAAATTAAAGAAAAAATTGAGCATGCAAAAGAACAGGGAGAAACGCTGGGCGGAAGTTTAGAAGTGATATTTAAAAATTTACCCGTAGGATTAGGTTCTCATGTACAATGGGACAGGAAACTGGATGGTTTAATCGCACAAGCCGTAATGAGCATCCCTGCGGTCAAAGCTGTTGAAATAGGGCTTGGCGTAAAGTCAGCAGAGGTTTTAGGCAGTCAAATGCATGATGAAATTTTTATTGATAACGGTAAATATTACAGAAAAACAAACAACGCAGGCGGATTGGAAGGCGGTATGACAAACGGCGAGGATTTAGTTGTTAGAGCAACAATGAAACCGATACCGACATTAAAAAAACCGCTTTGCACAGTCGATTTGAAAGATAATTCACAAACACAAGCACATTTTGAACGTTCTGATACTTGTGCCGTCTCAGCTTGTGCGGTGATTGCAGAAGCAATGATTGCGTGTGTTTTAGTTGATGTATTTTTGGATAAATTCGGGAAAGATAATATTTCGGAAATTAAGAATAATTACTCAAACAGGAAATAGAAATGGAAGCGAAAGATAATCTTAATATTGTTCTTGCAGGAATGCCCGGGGCGGGAAAGACTTATATTGGTTCAAAACTGGCTAAACTTTTGGCACATTTTTCCTATATTGATACGGATGAAGAAATTAAAAAAGAGACAGGGCTTGAAATCACGGAAATTTTTGAAAATCATTCGGAAAAATATTTTAGAGAACTTGAACTGGAAATTATTAAAAAAGTTTCTAAAGAACGAAATCAAATTATTTCAATAGGTGGCGGGGCATTTGAAAATCATGAAAACGTCAAAGAATTAAAGAAAAACGGACTGGTTTTTTATCTTGAAGCCCCTGCAAAAGAACTTTTTGCAAGAATTAAAAATGAAACCCACCGTCCGCTGTTAAATGAGGATTTTTCTCTAAAAACAGTCGAAAAACTTTTAAGAAAAAGAGAAAAAAATTACTTTAAAGCCGATTTTATAATAAATACGTACCAAAAACCGGCTTATACAATACTTGATGATATCTTAAGCGAGTACGATAACTATGTTAAACAAAGAACTTTTTGTTAAAATTCCGCCAAATAAATCTTACCCTGTTTTTATAGATTTTGAACCCATAGAAAATCTTGAAAATAAAGTTTTTGCCTGCACAAATGCAAATAAAATTCTTATTGTTATAAATGAAAAAGTTAATAAATTATACGGGAAAAAATTAAATATAAAAAACAGTATAAAATTTGTTTTAAAAGACGGGGAACATAGGAAAAATTTTAAAAATTACAAAAGGATTTTAGATTTTGCACTTAAAAATAAATTAGAAAGAAAAGATGCGATTGTTGCAATAGGCGGCGGTGTAGTTGGTGATATTGCTGGATTTGTTGCAGCTACTTATTTAAGAGGAATTGATTTTATTCAGATTCCGACAACTTTGCTTGCTTGTGTAGATTCTTCTGTTGGCGGCAAGGTAGCAATTAATACCGATTACGGTAAAAATCTTGTCGGTGCTTTTTATCAGCCCAAAGCTGTTTTTTGTAACCTTAATTTTCTCAAAACACTTGACAAACGCCATTTTAAGACAGGTTTGGCAGAGGTTGTAAAATATGCTTTTATTGAAGCAGCTGCCACCTCGCTCCTTGCGGGAGAGGTTTGGGGTGAGGGGTATCTTAATTTCTTCGATTTTCTAATGAACAATTCCGACAAAATATTGGCACGCAATGAAGAAATTCTTGCAGAAATTATAGAGATTTCACTTAAAATTAAGGCGTCAATTGTCGAAAAAGACGAAAAAGAACAAGGCTTGAGGAAAATTCTTAATTTTGGCCATACATATGGGCATGCAGTCGAAAAAATTACTAATTATAAAAAATACACACATGGAGAAGCTGTTGCAATTGGTATGGTTTTTGCAATTAATCTTGCTTTTAAAAAAGGACTTATAAGTGAAGAATATAAAAATGAAGGACTGGAACTTATTAAAAAATATAATTTGGTAAAAAAAATGCCTGAATTTAACGAGAAAAGAATGATTGAATTAATGAAAGCCGATAAAAAAGTTAAAGACGGTAAAATAAACTTTATTTTACCGTCATCCAAGTCTTTTGTTGATTGTTTTGAATTTGAACTCTAGTTATTTATCATCATTATTATTATTAAAGTAATAATCGAATATGGAAGCACTTTCTTGTAATGCGGAAATAATTTTATCCATTGCAGAAAATTTAGCTTCGAGTTGTGTTTTGTATTTTTCAAGGTTGTCTTCCATTTTTTCGATTTTGTTATTCAGTCTGTCTTTTTGTTTATCGTAAGATTCTTCCCTGGTAACAAAATAACCGTTAATAGCATTAGTTGCATTATCAACAATAGTTTCAAGTTGTGTTAAAACCCCACCGGTTCCGGCATCTTCGTCTCCTACCAAAAGACGTTTAACGGCATTTGGATTATCGGCTAATGCGGCATTTAATTTTTCTGTATCAATTGTAAGTAAATCTGTATTTGCATCCGTACTTGTACCAAATTTACCTGTCGAAATTCCTATGCTTGCAAGAGTATTATAACCGTCTTCACCGCTTACGGCTGATGTTATTAATTTACGAACCTTATTTCTGATTGAACTTAAAACGGTTTCTCCGTATAAATCGCCGTCTTTTTCCGTCGCTTCGTCTGTAGAGGTAATTACAGCATTATAAGTGTTCACAAGCGTAGTTATTGCCTCTGAAATTTTAGAGCTATCTTGAGTAACACTTACTTTTGCAGCGGATGTTGTTTCATCGTTTAAAGTAAGCGTTAAACCTGCTATACCTGAAATATCGCTTGTAACGGTATTTGAAGATGAGGTAATTGTTGTACCGTTGACGGATAAAATAGCATTAACACCAAGTTCTTGGGAATCGGTTATAATTTTTGTAGATGCAACCGAACCGTCAGGATTCCAAGTAGATTCCGTTAACCCCATTACATCCGTAAAATTGCTTGTACCTGCTGCAATATCAATACTTACAGCTCCTTCTTCTTCAGCAGTAAGTTTAAGTTTGCCCGTGTTCGGATCCCAACCGGCATTAACTCCTGCTGCACTTGAATTAATCATGTCCACTATATCATCTAAAGATGTGCTTGCACCGATTGTAAATTCAACACCGCTAATATAGAATTTCCCGGTTGTTACAGAAACATCACTACCGGATGAATTTCTGAACGTAGTGGAAGTTATACTGCCATCGGTATCAGTGTCAAAAATGGACTTGCTGCTGGAATAAACACCGGTTTCGGTGTTTCTGGTTAACGACATTACATTAGCAAAATTTGAAGTATCAGAACTGGAACCTACCGTAACCGTTGAGCTTCCTGCAGCTTGAATTGTTAATTTACCATCTGCACTTATACTTGCTGAAATGGCATTTTCATTACCGGCATTTTTTATACCGTTAAGTTCTGTAACAAGTTCATCTAACGTCTTTGTTCCGGTGAGGTTTAATGTGGTTTTTGTACCATCCACATAAACGCTGAATGAGCCTTCGGTAAAAGAACCATCTGCCAAATCAGCTAATGCACTACCGCCTGTAGCATAAGAAGCTACGGCATAAGTACTTTCTGCCTCTGTTGAAGTTGCCAATTGAGTTACGCTTACAGAAACCTCCTGTACGGATGCTTTTGATGTAACAGTAGCTGTTACGGCACTATCATTAGACGAAGTTACTGTTTTTTGATTGAAAACATCTGTGGTTGACAATGCATTGGTAAACGTTTCTATTGCTTTAAGAAATGCTTTATAATCATTTTCAATATCGGACAAAGTAGTCTCTTGAGCATTAATACTTTTGACTTTACTGCTTACTTCATCGATGTCTGCTTGTTTAATTGCAACTAATTCTTCAATCCAGCTTTCGTAATCCAGGCCGGATCCTAACCCGCTAACTGTTATACTCATAATGAAATCCTTTTCAACTCTAAAAATTAATAACTATGCTATAATTATAACATGTTTTCTCTCTAATACAACCCTTCGGGCTCATACAAAAGTATGATATAGCTTCATCTTACCTTGTTTTCTTCTCCTTTGATTAATCTCCGGATATTCTCCCGATGCAGATATATAATATATATCGCCCCGATTAAACAATAAATTATGTAAGCAATCGGTTCTTTACAAAAATACATAAAAAGCGGCGATAGGGAAAGAGCAATTATAGAGCCTAAAGAAACATATCTTGACAGATAAGTTATGGTTGCCCAAACAACGGCAATGGCAAGTCCTACATGCCAATTTAGTGCCAAAATTGTCCCGATACCTGAAGCTACAGATTTTCCGCCGGAGAATTTAAGAAAAATCGATTTGCTATGACCTAAAATTACGGCAATTGCACACAAAACAGGAACAAGCCCGATTGATACAAAAGTTACGGCAAAAATTTTTGCCAAAAGTACAGGTAAAGCTCCTTTTATTGCATCCAGAAGCATTACCGTAAAAAACCACTTATTACCCATTACTCGTTTAACATTTGTCGCACCGGTTGAGCCTGAGCCGCTTTTTCTGATGTCCTGTCCCGTAAAAAGTTTTACTATAATATATCCGGTTGGTATTGAGCCGATTAAATATGCTAATAAAATTAATATTATCAGTTCCATGATTTGCCTTTCTTACTTTCCGCATTCCTTTTAATAATTTGTTCTTGTCATAATTACTTTTGCGTTTTTATTATACATTTTGTCTTTGTACCAACGTCCTTTAAATTTTTTATTAGCATCAAAAACATATTGGTCATAGTCCGATACGTAATAATAAGCAGCTACGAGTTTACCATCTCTGTAATACTGATAAGACCAGTAAGGGAAGTCAGGATAATTGTCAGAAAAAACGTCAATCCACCTTAATCCGCCCATTGCATCGTAGTAGTATATGTTTTTCATATTCTTTTTAGATTGAACTCCGTATGCAATAAGCAGTTTGCCTACATAAAATCCGCAATAATATTTGTCGGCATCTTCTTTTTTGCCTTGGTTAATTTCATCATAATCGTGCAAATAATTCTCGTTTTTCCAATAAACAGAATATTTTTTTTCAAATTCTTTTCTGGAATACTTAACAAAATTCCCGTTAAATATAATATTCTGGATTTCTTTAATGTTTTCATCACGCTGAAGCTGGGTTTTAGAAATCCAGTCAAACGTAATAGTTGCTTCAAGCGGTTTTTGTTCAACTTGTTCCTGTGCAAAACAAGGTAATGTTAAAAACATTAATACTAACACAATAATCTTTTTCATAAATGCCTCTCTTTTGGATTATAAGGTGAACAGGTGAATGGGTGAATAGTTTTGGTTTATAGGGTGATATGGTGATAAGTTTATCAGTTCTGCAAAGTCGTTCAATTTCGGTTAAATAACCTATAACCCTATAACCTTATAATCCTATAAACTTCTTTTCACATTTCACATTTCACGTTTCACGTTTTGCTTTTCGCTTTTATACTATAATTATATTATGGAATATTTAGAAAACAAGTTTGATACAATTATCGTTGGGGCAGGGCATGCGGGCTGCGAAGCAGCACTTGCAGCAGCGAAATTAGGGTTAAAAGTACTTTTATGTTCTATTAACCTCGATAATATTGCATTAATGCCTTGCAATCCTGCAATAGGCGGTCCCGCAAAATCAACTCTGGTACGTGAAATTGATGCTATAGGGGGTGTAATGGGCGAGGTTGCAGACGCAACTTATATCCAGATGAAGATGCTTAATTCTTCAAAGGGACCTGCCGTAAGAGCTTTAAGAGCACAATCTGATAAAAAAGAATATATGGCATACATGCGTAATCTTTTGGAAAAAAATCAAAACATTTTCCTTAAACAATGCTGTATATGCGATTTAATTGTTGAAAAAGACAGGATTAAAGGTGCAATTGACCAATATGGAATTAAATATTTTGCACCAACCGTGATTTTAACAACGGGAACATCCTTAGCAGGGCGGATTTTTGTCGGGCTTCAATCTTATCCGGCAGGCAGGTTAGGTGAAATGCCTGCAATTGGACTGTCTGATTGCCTGAAAAGACTAGGGTTTAATATCAAGAAACTTAAGACGGGAACTCCTGCCAGAGTTGATAATCGGACAATTGATTATGCAAAAATGACAATTCAGCCGGGTGATGAGGAATTAAATTTCTATTCGTTCAAGCCGAACCGCCCTGTAAGGCCTCAATATCCTTGTTATTTGACAAGAACTAATGAAAAAACACACGAAATTATTAAGGCCAATTTGGACAAATCTCCTATGTACCAAGGTTTGATTGAAGGTGTGGGGCCTCGTTATTGTCCGTCAATTGAGGATAAAATTGTCAGGTTTTCTTCAAATCCTTCGCATCATATTTTTATAGAACCGGAAGGGCTTGATACTTATGAAGCCTATGTTCAAGGTTTTTCAAGCAGTTTGCCGGCGGATGTTCAGGTTAAAATGCTTAGGAGTTTACCGGGGTTGGAAAACGTTCATGTAATTAAACCCGCATATGCGGTTGAATATGACTATGTGCCTGCCGTTCAGCTTAATCACTCACTAATGACAAGGCTTATAAAAGGGCTTTTTAATGCCGGACAGATTAACGGAACCAGCGGTTATGAAGAAGCTGCAGCCCAAGGTCTTGTTGCAGGAATTAATGCATTCAACTACCTTAATAATTCTGATATGCTTGAGCTTGACAGAAGTTCGTCTTATATTGGAACGCTTATTGATGATTTGGTTACAAAAGATATTCAAGAACCTTATAGGATGTTGACTTCACGCTCAGAGTACAGGCTTTTGCTCAGACAAGACAATGCTGATATAAGGCTGACATCCATTGGACATAAAATAGGATTAATTGACGATACGCAGTTTGAAATATTTACCGACAAACAAAAAGCAATAGAGACAGAATTAAAACGTTTGGGTAAAGAAAAAATTGCTAACGATGACAGGGGAAGGGTTAATAAAATTCTGGAAAAATACAATGAAAACATTGAAAGAGGCATGAAACTCTCAGAACTTTTAAAACGTCCCGGCATTGATTATAAGATTTTAAAAGAAATAGATACAAAAACTTGCGAATTAAATTTAAACAAAGACGTTTATGAGCAGGTTGAAATCCTTATAAAGTATGACGGGTATTTAAAGCGGCAGGAATTTCAGGTTGAGCAGTCAAGTAAACTCGAGAAATATAAAATTCCCGAGGATATTGATTATTCTCTGATTAAACACATTTCTACAGAGACAAAAGAACAGCTGGAAAAAATCCGCCCGAAAACACTCGCTCAGGCTTCCCGCATCGGCGGCGTAAAACCCGCTGATATTTCGGTATTGATGGTAATGCTTGGAAAAAAATAAAAAGGAAAAAGGGAAATAGGTAAGAGAAGACAAGATGCGTAGATGTGTAGAATAAAATACTAAAAAACCTTTAAGCTTTTCAGCTTTTAAAAAACTTATTGACTTATCAACTTATTAACTTATCAACTAAAAAGAGGTATCAATGAAAATAATTAAAAAAAATTATACACAAAATAATAATGAAATTGTTTTAATTGAAAATCAACACGATGGCGATAAAACCATTCTGATAATCGGAACAGTTCACGGCGATGAACCTCAGGGTAAATTTTTGATTGAGAATTATCTTGATAAAATAAATCATCCAACCCACAATAACATAAACGACTTTAGTAAAGATTTGAAAAATTTACCCCCTCGCCCCTTGGGGGAGAGGGAAGAATTTCGAAACGAGGAACGAGTTTCAGAAATTCGGGTGAGGGGTAAAAACCGTCTTTTATTTATTCCTTGCTTAAACCCTGACGGATTAGAGCTTAACACTCGTACAAACGCAAATGAAGTAGATATAAATAGAAATTTTCCGACAAAAAACTGGGTAAGAGAACCGTTTGCATCCGAATATTTCGGGGGCGAAAATTCTGCAAGCGAAATTGAAACAAAATTTGTAATGGAAGTTATATCGGAATTTTCGCCCGATATAATTTTAACCCTGCATGCTCCTTATAAGGTTGTTAATTATGACGGACCGGCTGAAAAAATTGCAAAAGATATTTCTGCTATTATAAATTATCCGGTAGAAAGTGATATAGGGTATTCTACTCCGGGGAGTTTCGGGAATTATGCCGGAATTGAGCGAAATATTCCGACAATAACGCTTGAATTAGACGAAGAAATTGACGTAAAAGAATTAATTACACCTGTCAATGAAATATTTAATTATTTGGCTGAAGTTTAAGTTTAAATAAGTATTAAGCAAGTTTTTCTTTAGCTAAGTTTAAAAATTCTTTAGCTCTACAGATTTCTGTTTTAGCTTCTTTCCCAGAAACTTCTACAACTGTATCATAATCTCCAATATTCCTTATATTTTGAGCATCAATTAAATATCGATGGAATCTATTATCAATTTTATTTGTAGAAACGAATTCTTTACCAAAACTTGATATAACAGCAGAATGTTTCGAAAATGATAAATCCAGTTCAAGTAAAAATGCTTGTGCTATATAGAACATTGTATAATATGTTCGGGAAACACAAAATTCATAATATTCATCTTCATATAATACTTCCGCTGCATTAAGACTGTTTAATGCTTTATTTAACAATTGCTTTTGTTCTTTTTTCATAGAAGAATGCCTTCTTTTTTAATGTTTAATATTAATGGAGATTTTTCACTGTCAAACCTTTTTTGAGACATAAAAACACAAGATACCATCTGGTTAAATTTAAGTGAAATATCACTTAAAATATTATTTACCTTTCTAATTTCTTCAATAGGTTTAATTTCATTATTAAGCACTATTAAAATATCAATATCCGAGCCATGAACAGAGTCACTTCTTGCCTGAGAACCATATAAAATTATGGATACAAGATTTTTTTGATAAAGACCCGAAAGTTCTTGTTTTAAATATTCAAGCAGTTTTTTTAGTTTATTATTCATAAAAATAAGTATAAACTATTTCTGTCCAAAATACAATTAAATTTAACTACAAAATACGCCTATTGGATGAATTAAATTATAACCAATGGCAGTATTATTAATATAGTGGAGCAGGCAAAAGAGAGAAACGGGATAAATGAAAAATTTAAAATTGGCAATATTACTACTGTTTTGTGTTATTTTAGGACAATTTTTTGTTAATGCATGGGCACAAGAAAATGAAACAATCCAAGATAACGGCATTTGCAGCAAAAAAGAAATCATATTCAGCCAAAAAGTATACCCGATAAATGCAATCGACCCGACAATTTTAACAAATGCTACGGGAAGTTTTTATCCGGGGCTTAGAGGCTCCAATCAAATGGTAGTTTATACTCCCGCATTCGGTTTTCGTACAAATACCAACGAGTTTGGGGCAGAAGCAATAGTCAAAGGAAATATTGTAACTTCACTTAGCGGTGCGGATTCAATAATACCTTCTGACGGTTTGGTAATAAGCGGACATGGAATCGCAAAAAAATGGATGAACGAAAACATAATATTAGGTTCAAAAATTTACGTAAATCGTAATGACAAAACTCTCACCGTTTACATAACTTCTGACAGTTTTATCTACGGTGCAAAAGAAAAAATAAAAGAAGCTCAAAGTATATCGGGTTATTATCGTGATTTATCTTATATGTATGACCATAAAAAATCGGGAATGTACATTGACAAAGCAAAAGACTACTTAAAAAAAGCTGAAAGAAACCCTCAGGATGTTCAAAAGTATTCAACTATGGCAATAGATTCCGCAAATTTGGCTTTAGCTAATGCTCTTCCTTATAAAGCTGATGAATTAAAAGGGGTTTGGGTAAGACCGACAGAAACAACTCCCGAAGCGATAACTGCAACGTTGGATAGGATAAAATCAGCCGGCATTGATAATGTTTTTTTGGAAACTTATTTTCACGGCAAAACTATTTTTCCAAGTAAAATAATGGAAAGTTATGGTTTTACTTATCAAAACGAAAAATTTGCAGGTTTTGACCCGCTTAAAATTTGGATAGAAGAAGCACATAAAAAGAATATAAAAGTGCATATTTGGTTTGAAACTTTTTACGTAGGAAACAATGGGGTAAATGACAATAAAAGCATCCTTGCTGTTTGTCCTTGTTGGGGAAATAAGACAAAACGGGATTTTGATTCTCCTTCTCTTGTTCCTTCTTTATCTGAGCACGGCGGATATTTTTTAGATCCTGCAAACCCCGATGTGCAAATGTTTCTTGAATGCTTATTGACTGAAATAGTTTGTAACTATCATCCTGATGGCATAAACCTTGATTACATAAGGTATCCTCAATCGATTGCAGCAAAATTCTCTAGTTACGACCTCTCAAATTGGGGTTATACTGAATATGCAAGAAACGATTTTAAGAGAAAATACGCTAAAGACCCTATTGATATAGCTTATTCAGATCCTTTATGGCTTTGCTGGGACAGATACAGGCAAGATAAAGTCACGGCATTTGTTTCAAGAATTAGTAATCTTGCAAAACGAAATAACATAACGTTAACTACTGTAATTTTTCCTGACAGACAAAAAGCACTTGAAACAAAACAGCAGGATTGGAGAACCTGGTCAGCATTGGGTTATGTTGACGGATTTACACCGCTTCTTTTAACCTGTGATGCAAAAACCGCAAGTGCAATGATGCAGGATATTATTAGAAATAAAACAAGAAATACTAATCTTTACGCCGGGCTTTTTATAACTTTTATGGGCGGTGCAAACGAAGACTTGCTGAGACAAATTCATGAAGCGAGAAAAGTTGATGCAAAAGGTATTATTGTATTTGATTATGCACACCTTAATGATAATTATGCAAAAACTCTTACAACAAGCGTCTTTGATGCAAATCAATTAAAACCGGAAGTCCTTCAATGTAATACACCTTTTAACTACAAAAAACGAAGATTTTTTTGGTATAAGAGTTGATTTTGAAAAAAGTATTGCTTTTTTCAAAATCTAAGTTATAATATTAATAATGGAATATGAATAATGATTAAATACAAAATAATTCTGACTGACACAGCTAAAGATAATTTATCAGAACTAATCCCTGAAAATAAATTAAAAATACAACGTTCTTTTGATTCAATAGAAAAAAATGGTATACAAAGTGTCTTTATTAAATCTCTTGGAAATAAACTATTTGAAATAAGAACGGGGCGTGTTAGAGCTTTATACACATATAAAGAAAAACAATTAATTATTGTTGGCATTATTTTTCTGAAAGATACTCAAAAAACACCAAAAGAAATTATAAAAAAAGCAAGAAAAGTACTAAATTTATAAAATTTTCTGAACGAAAGGATATAAAAATGAAAAAACATGTTTATGTTAAAGATACTGAGGGATATGCAGCAAAACTTCCGATTGAAGATTTAACTGATGAATTGACTATTATCTCAAAAAAAGAATATGATTTTATAACAGGTACTAAAGAACGACTTATCTTATCAAAATGGGGTGGTAAACGTATTGGTGCCGGTCGTCCTAAATTAGAAAAACCTAAAAAACCTTACTCAATTAAAATTGATGATGAAATTATTATTTATATCCAAGGTTATTCAAAAGCTAAAAATATTAGTAAAAATAAAGCAATACAAGAACTTTTACAAATCGGAATAAATTATTTAAAACAAGCTTAGACAGGAAATGTTTATGGCAAAAAATGAAAACATAAATGAAAGAAAAAATTATCTCGGTATAATGTTCAATTGTTGCAAGGTTTACGGCAGAATCTATAAAAACAAAGAAGGTACTGCCTATGTCGGACGCTGTCCAAAGTGCATGAGGACAATAAAAGTTCCGATTGGTGAAGGCGGCACAAACAAGAGGTTCTTTAATGCTCAATAATCTGAAACAAAACAAACTTTTTGAAATTTTTTGTAATTTGCTCCAAATTCCATCTCCTTCCCTCGGTGAAGAGAATGTTATTAAATGGATTGAAGAATTTTGTAAGAAAAACGGAATTTTTTGTGAAGCAGATGCTTACGGAAATGTTTTTATTAATGTCAAGGCGAAAAATCCCCATAAAAAACCTATTTTACTTTCTGCACATTTGGATGTCGTAGGGGATTTTTCGCCTGTAATGCTCAAAACTGAAGGGGATTTTATTAAGACGGATGGAGCAAGAACGCTTGGTGCAGATGACAAAGTTGGTGTGGCATGTGCACTGTTATTAGCACTGGAACTTACGCAAAATAGTGAATTAGAGCACGGAGGTTTGGAGATTGTCTTAACACGTGACGAAGAACATGGAATGAGCGGAATAAAACATGTTGATTTTAAGAAACTAAACTCAAAGTATGTTATTGTACTTGATGCCGATAAACTGGGACAGCTTTTGGTTTCCGGTGCAAGTTATTTAATAGGGACATTAAAGGTTACAACGCCTTATGGCGGGCATTCAGGAATTGATATTCATGACAAACATAGACTTAATGCCGCTAAGTTAATTGCAGAATTAATTTCAGATATCCCGCAAGGAGTTTTTTATAAAGATGAAAAGGGAACAATAACTTCAATAAATATTGGTACAATCATTGCAGGAAATATTCAAAACACAACTTCAAAAGTAGCATCTGAACAAATTAAATGTGACAACTATCAGGATTACTTTATAAAAAATTCGATTACAAATGTTATAAATACAGAGGCTCAGGCAAGTTATTCCATCAGAAGTGCTGATTTAGATAAAGAAAACGAATTAAAAGAATTGGTTAATACAAAAATCACCGGATTTAATAAACGATATGAAGGGTTTGCACAAGCTAAAATGACTTATTCTCAGCATTTACCGCCTTTTGAAAAAACAGAGGATGATTTAGTAGAAAAACTTTTTATAGCAGCATGCAATAAAACAGAGGTGAAACCTTTAATTTCTTCTTTTCATGCCGGAGCCGAAACACATATTTACGCACAAAATACCAATGCGAACGGAGAAAAATTCTTGCCGTTTTTGCTTGGCTTGGCGGATGTTTTTAATATGCATTCCGCAGCAGAAAAAGTCGATTACAAAACTATGCTTAAAGGCTATGAATTGCTCAATCAATTTTTTGTTGAATTTAATCTGCAATAAATTGGGCTAGGATTTCGTTGCTTATTAAAATACCTTTTGTCGTTAAAGCCCAACCCGTTTGGGTTTTAATAAAAAATTCCGAATATTGTTCTAAAATTTTTGAATATTTTTCGTCAAAATCAATGTCAAACTTTTTATTAATTTCTTCAACATTAATTCCGGCGATTTTTCTGAATCCCAGAAAAATCGCCTCTTCTAAAATTTCTTGTTCGCTTAAATGTTGTTTAGAAAATTTATTTAACGGATTTTGAATATATTTTTTTAGATTAATTTCATTTGTATAACGCACAGCAGTTTCGTAGGTCGGGCATACTTGCCCGACAACGTAAGAATAACCGCTTGCCGAGCAGCCGAAACCGTAATAAGTATTATTATTCCAGTAATTTAAGTTATGCTTGGAATTAAATCCGGGAAGCGAAAAGTTACTTATCTCATAATGCTCAAAACCTTTATCTTTAAGAACTTCAACAGCTTTTAAATACATATCCGCCTGTAAATCCAAATCAGGCAAACAACTTGGCAGATTTTTGTAAAAATAACATCCGTCCTCAATTTTTAATCCGTAAAGCGAAACATGATGTATGCCAAGCTCTTCAACCTTTTGTAAATCCGATACAAAATCCGCAAGGCTTTGTGTTGGCAATCCGTGAATTAAATCAATGTTAATATTATCAAAACCTGCTTCGGCGGCACAATGCAGTGCAAACAAAGTTTGCACTGCATTGTGCCGCCTCCCGATTATTTGCAAAATCTTATCATCAAAAGTTTGGACACCTAAACTCAGGCGATTAACACCAAGCTGCATTAAGTTTTTGGAATATTCAAGGTTCGCATCATCAGGATTAGCTTCAAATGTAATTTCTACATCTTTGTTAAGATTAAACAAATCAAGTAACTCTCTGAATTCATCAATTGAAAGCAAAGACGGCGTTCCTCCGCCAAAGTAAATTGTATTAAGACTCTCGCCCTGATATTCTGCTTTAATCTGTTTTTTTAAAGCATTAAGGTAATCATTTTTTAAACCTAAATTACAAAAAGAAACAAACGAGCAGTAATTACACTTGCTTTTGCAAAAAGGTATGTGAATATAGGCATTTTTCACCATAAAATTTCACTTTAATAATATAGTTTGTTCTCTGTCCGGTCCGACACTGATAATTGAAATCGGTATCTCAAAAAGTTCTTCAAGCCGTTTTAAGTAAACTTTTGCATTTTCAGGAAGAGTGTCAAAACTTCGGATATTTGAGATATCAGTTTTCCAGCCTTTATGAGTTTCATAAACAGGCTCCAAATATTTATGGATAAACACATTTGTCGGGTAATCATTATAGATTTCACCTGTTCTTGTGTCTTTATAAGCTGTACAGAGTTTAATTTCGTCAAAATCGTCAAATACATCGATTTTCGTAATCGTCATTGAGGTTAAACCGCCTACTAATATTCCATATTTTGCAATTACCGCATCAAACCAACCGCAACGGCGTGGACGACCGGTTGTTGTACCGAATTCATGCCCGATATCCCTGAGTTTATCACCGGTTTCATCTGTTAATTCAGTAACAAAAGGACCTTCGCCGACTCTTGTAATGTATGCTTTTGAAACACCTATTACTTCTTCTACCAGTTTTGGTCCAAAACCGCTTCCTGTACAAGCTCCGCCTGCAATGGGATTTGAACTTGTAACAAACGGATAAGTTCCATAGTCAATATCAAGCATAATCCCCTGTGCACCTTCAAAAAGGATAGTTTTGCCTGATTTTTTAGCTTCACTTAGCATATTTTGCCAATCAAATTCGACATAAGGTCTGAATATATCGGCATATTGACGACACAACTCCAGAATTTCATCTCTTGTGTAAGTTTTAAGTCCGTAAATTTCTTTCAAGGTTTTATTTTTAAGCGGTAAAATTATATCAAGTTTTTCTTCCAGAGCTTCTTTTGAATATAAATCCTCGATTTTAAAACCTATACGTCCTATTTTATCGATATAAGTCGGGCCTATTCCTTTTTTTGTAGTTCCAATTTTACCTTTTACAGCCGTATCTTCACTATATCCGTCTGTTTCAATATGATAAGGCATTGTAATAGAAGCTAAAGGACTTATTTTTAAACCTTTTACATCAATTCCCTGCCTTATTAAATCTTTTATCTCATTTTGAAATGTTTCAGGGTGGATTACCGTCCCTGCACCAATAAAACAAGTTTTCCCTTCATACAAAATACCTGAAGGAATAAGATGGAATTTATATGTTTTATTATCCGCAACGACTGTATGTCCGGCGTTGCAACCGCCTTGGTATCTGATAATCAAATCGGCTTTTGTTGCCAATAAATCAGTAATTTTTGCTTTGCCCTCGTCTCCCCACTGAGCACCGACTATAACAGTATTTTTCATTTTTTATCCTTAATTTTTTTAAACTTATCACAATTTGTGATAAGTTCATGGTTCTCTTTCAACCTTTCAATTGCTTAATCAATTCCGGAACAATTTCAAAAACATCACCTACAATTCCCAAATCCGCAACTTGAAAAATCGGGGCTTTAGGGTCTTTGTTTATTGCAATAATTTTATCCGAACTGTTCATACCCACAGTATGCTGAACCGCACCTGAGATTGCACAAGCGATATACAATTTAGGCATAACGGTTTTTCCGGTTTGTCCTATTTGGATTGAATGGTCGACCCAGCCCGCATCCACTGCAGCACGGGAAGCACCTACCGCTCCTCCAAGGGCATTTGCCAGTTCTTCCAATAACTTAAATCCTTCAGGAGATTTTAGACCTTTTCCGCCTGCAATAATAACTTCCGCTTCGTCAATCCGTTTTCCGGTTGTCTGAATATTTTTGATAAATTCGATTATTTCTGTTTTAGGATCAATTCCGTTTATTTGCGGTTTCATTTCAATAAATTCAGTATTCTTAACAATCGGATTTTCTGCCTTTTTAAGCACTTTGGGTCTTACGGTTGCCATTTGCGGCATGTTTTTACAAAGAATAGTTGCCATCAGATTTCCACCAAAAGTCGGACGGGTTGCAGCAAGCATGCCCTTTTCATTTATGTCTAAATGCGTACAATCTGCCGTCAATCCTGTATTCAAAGTTGAAGAAACCCTCGGTGCCAAATCTCTTCCCTGAGTTGTTGCACCGATTAAAACAATTTGCGGCTTAGTTTCATTTATTACGTCAATTGTTATTTTTGAATAATACTCTGTATTATAATATTTTAACTTTTCGTCTTTCACTACATAAACTTTGTCAAAACCGTTATTTTGAAATATAGAATGCTGTGTAAATTCAGAAGAAATTACAAGTGCATTAACTTCAACTCCTCCGAGTTTTTGAGCCAAATCTTGTGCCGTATTTGCCAACTCTAGCACTACCGATGCAAGTTCTCCGTCTCTTGTTATCTCTGCGTAAATTAAAATTCCCTTGTTTTCGTTATCCATAATTCCTCTTATTTGTGCATAAATGCACCCTACCTATTAATAAAATCTTTTAACATCTTAGCCGCTTCCTGCGGATTTTTAGGTGTAATTACTTCTCCGCCCTGTTTTTGTTCTGGTCTGAACGCCTTACTTACATAAGTCGGTGAACCTTTCATACCTACTTCTTCGGGTGAAAGTTTTATGTCATCCATTCCGTAAGATTGGATTTTTGCATCATGTGCTTTTACAAATCCTTGAATTAACGGCCTTCTCGGCTCATAATCACACTTAAGCATACACAAAACAGCCGGGAGCTTAACATCTATAGTTTCAACTCCGTCTTCTACTTCTTTTTTTACCGTTAAAACACCGTCCTTATAATCTGTTATTTCTTTTACGTAAGTAACTTGGGCAAAATTAAGCTGTTGAGCAATGCTTGGACCGGTCTGTGCGGTATCGCCATCGGTTGCAAACTGACCGCATATAACTAAATCTGCATCGCCGACTTTTTCTTTAATGGCAGCGGCAAGCGTTCTTGATGTTGCAACCGTATCGGCTCCCGCAAATTTTCTGTCGGAAACCAAAAAACCTTCATCAACTCCCATTGAAACCGCTTTTTTAAGTATTTCTTCGGCCTGCGGCGGTCCCATTGATACTACCGTTACATGGGCATCATTTAATTTTTCTTTTAGGCGAACAGCTGTTTCTATTGCGTACATATCGAAAGGATTAATGACACTTTCAACACCTTCTCGCTGAATTGTGTTGTTTTCGGTCCATTTTATATCTGCCGTGTCAGGCACTTGTTTTATGCATAATACTATTTTCATGTCGTTCCTTCTTTTGTAGGTTGGGGTAAAAGGTTTTAAACACTGTGTTTTTAAGTTAAATTGCATTTTTTACCCCAACAATATTATAATTAATTTTCAAATGTTGGGTTGAAAATTATAAATTCAAGTAAAATTTCTCTCAAATAAGTCTTTCAACCCAACCTACTTCTTTTGTTTTTCCTGAATATCTAACGCCGCACTGTGTGCAAGTATGTACATTGAACACATTTTGTAATTTTTTAAATACCAGGCACATCTTTCTTGTGTACAAACAACTTCAATGGTGTTGCCCGCACTCATTAACGGACAAAACGGGATACTTTTTTCTGCCATATCTTACTCCTTTACGGTTTGTTTAAACAAGTTGCAGTTTTCGTCTCTTTGCTTTTCTTGATCTTTATAAATTTTCATTCTGTTAATTACTTCATCAAAATCAATCTTGTGTGCATCAAAATCCGGTCCGTCAACACAGGCAAATTTAACTTCACCCCCGACAGTAACCCTGCAAGCACCGCACATTCCTGTTCCATCGACCATAATCGGGTTCATGCTCGCTTCTGTGTAAATTCCTTTATCTCTGGTTAAATCTGCAACCGCTCTCATCATAGGCATAGGCCCTACAGCAATTGCATAGTCTATTTTTTCTTTTTCCATAAGTCTTTGTAAGACCTGAGTAACAAAGCCTTTTTCACCCAACGTCCCGTCATCTGTCGTGATAAAAAGTTCGGAACATGCCGATTTCATCTTATCTTGCCAAAATATTAAATCTTTATTCCTTGCACCCATAATCATATAAACCTTGTTTCCGGCTTCTTTAAAAGCCTTTGCAATTAAATAACAAGGTGCAGCACCATAACCGCCGGCAAGACAAACAACTGTCCCGTATTTCTTTATGTGAGTAGGCTGCCCCAAAGGTCCGACTAAATCTGCGATTTCATCCCCGGCATTAAGCAGGGCGAGTTTTTTTGTAGAATAACCCACAGCCATAAAAACTATGGTTAATTCACCTTTATCTTTATCCAAATCAGCAATAGTTAAAGGTACTCTTTCACCGTCTTCATCAACTCTCAGTATAATAAACTGTCCGGCTTTTGCGTTTTTTACAACATAAGGTGCTTCAATCCTCAATTCATACTGATTTGGACAAAGTTCCACCTTTGATAATATCTTAAAACCCATATTTCTTTCCTCAAAAATATTATACAATAAAATAATAAATTAATACAGATTTTTTTAGTATACTTCTATTTAATGTAAAATTTTCATACATATACTTGTAATGTTTAAAAAAATATGTTTAAATTAAATCGTTAGTTTATGCGAGGTTTTTTTATGAGTTTAAAATACGAACTAGATCAGTTACCTATTAATGCAAAAGAATGGTATTACATAAAAACGGATATAAGAGGCAATGAAATTCAATCTCTCGGTTATCATTCAAGTTCAATTATGTCTTTAAGCACAGATGCGGAAAATGATACTGTAAGAATTGTTACCGTTGAAGGTTCTACCCATATTATCCCGATTTCAAGAATCGTCAGGGTTGAGTATAAATAAAAAGCGAACAGGGAACAGGAAATGGAATCTTCAGCTCACTGCTTACTGTTCACTGCTCACTTGAAAAACTGTTCACCCATTCACCTGTTCACCTTATAACCTAAATAATTTTCCATTTCCCATTTTTCATTTATTAACTTCTTGCCAACGGTAAGCTGAACCAAAAAGTACTTCCTTTTTTAATTTGTGATTTAAAATTAATTTCACCTTTGTGTGCATCGGTAATCATTTTACATAAAGCAAGTCCGACGCCGGAACCAAGCTGTCTTTTAAGCTGGCTTCTGTTGACCTGCGAAAAAAAGTCGAATATTTTGTCATAATTTCTCTTGCTTATACCATCACCGGTGTCTGTAATCTCAAAGAAAAACTTATTATCTTTAATGTAAGTGAAAATATCTATTTTACCGTTTTGTTTATTAAATTTAACCGCATTTGACATTAAATTAAATATAAGCTGCCTGAAACGTTTTATATCCGCCGAAATCTTTATATCGGTTAAAGTATAGTTTAAGTCGATATTCTTTTCTTTAAACATTTCTTCAAGTGCAAGTACAACTTGAACAATCTCATCTTTCGGTGTAAAGGTTGAATAATTAAGCTCCAATTTGTTATACTGGGATTTTGAAACATCAAGAATGTCTTCGATAAGGGTCAATAAATGCCGGGCACTTTTTAAAATATTGTTAATATATTTTTGATTATCAGGGCTTTCGTCTTTTTCTCTAAGAAGTTCTGTAAATCCGATAATTGAGTTGAGCGGCGTTTTAAATTCATGTGAAATTCCTGCTAAAAATTCTATTTTTCTCTTATTTTGTTTCTCTGATTCTTGATACAGTGAGATATTTTCAAGAATCAAAGCAATATGCTCCGGAAAAATGTTTACAAAATGTATATTTTCATCGTAAAAATTATTATCTTCTTTAATTAACATCAAATACCCCAGAAACGTTTCCGAATAAAAAATCGGCACGATAATAAACTGGTTTCCCGAAACAGATTGAAAATATTCTGATATTTCATCGGGATGTATAGATTTTTCAAGAAATCTACAGCATTCAACATTGATTTTATCTATAAAATTTGTTAGTTCTCTTTGGTCAAACTCTTCTTCACTAGCTATTTTTCTAAATTCAAGATTTCGATTATCAGGGTTAAAAAGGCAGCAGGAACAAACTTTTGAATTGGTAAGTTTCAAAAAGCCTTCACAGATAGTCTTGCACAACTCTTGTTTTTGTTTTATCGAATTAAGTTTTTTTAAAAGTATATTTATAAATGCCCATTTTTCCTGGACTTCAAGTAATCTGTTGACATATTTAAAGGTCTCAAGCCTTGAGTTTTCCAGGGCGTTTATAAGCTCTTCTTTAGACAAATTATCCATAACTTTATTTTTGATTTTCATAAAAAATTCCTAGTTTTTCGTTTATGTCATTGCGAGGAGGGGTAAAGTTAAGTGAGGGATTGGACTTGAAGTGTCGTACCCCGACGCGGCAATCCAAAAAGCGACCTTTCTTTGGATTGCCGCGTCGGGGTTCATTACTTTAATTTCCAATACTATGCTCAATTTTCCCCCTCCTCGCAATTGTAAAAGTCAAATAATTAGTTACATGATTGCAACCTGTTTTGGGGTTTTTCCGTTCAACGACGAATGCCCCCGATGTTCATTATAATATACTATATATTTTAACAATTCTTCCTT
>JAQVKX010000093.1 GCA_028694425.1 Candidatus Gastranaerophilales bacterium | reverse complement strand
ACCCACGGAGATTCAGGGATTATAACCAAGGAAGATGTTATCATCGCTATCTCAAACAGCGGCGAAACTCAAGAATTGCTTAACCTTTTACCGTTAATAAAAAGATTTGGTGTTCCTATGATTGCACTCACAGGCGGTTTGAATTCCACTTTGGCAAAAACAAGTGATGTTACTCTTGATATCTCGGTAGAAAAAGAAGCATGCCCTCTCAATAAAGCTCCGACTGCAAGCACAACTGCAACACTTGCGATGGGAGATGCAATTGCTGTTTGTCTGCTTGAAAAAAGAGGATTTAGCGAAGATGATTTCTTAGTTTTCCACCCAAGCGGTTCTTTGGGCAAAGGATTTTTATATTCGGTTGAAGAATTGATGCTTACCGGTGAAAAACTGCCGCTGGCATTTGAATACGAAAAATTTATTGATGTTATTGAACTTATTTCTCAAAAAAAGCTTGGCATTGCAGTTATAACAGATAAAAACGGGATTATGACAGGTATTTTGACAGACGGAGACATCAGAAGAACACTTATAAAATATCACGACGTTCAGGATTTAAGGGTAAAAGACGTAATGACATTAAATCCTAAAACCATTTTGCCGAGCGAACTAGCGGCAAAAGCGCTTCATCTGATGGAAAAATATTCAATCACCGCACTGGCAATTACTGACGAAAATAAAAAGCCGGTCGGAGTATTACACATACATGATTTGTTAAAAGCAGGCGTAGCATGAAAGGGAAAGGGGAAAAGAGAAATTTTGCTAAGCAAAATTTCTAACTTATAAACTTATCGACTTATAAACTTATAAACTAAAAAAGGATTAAATATGAACAATAATATAGAATTAAAATCAATAGCAAAAAAGATTAAACTTGTAGCACTTGATGTTGACGGGGTTATGACAAATAACACCCTGATTTTTGATGAAAACGGGGTTGAATACAAGGTTTTTAACGGCAAAGACGGTCAAGGTATTGAGCTTTTACTTAGGGCAGGGATTATTCCGGCAATTATTTCAAAGAGAAATAACGGTACACTTGTCCACAGGGCAAAAGTATTGGGGATTGCAGAACTCCATATGGGACAAAGGCACAAAATTGAAGTGATGAACGAACTTTTGGAAAAATACGGGCTTTCTCATGAAGAAGCAGCTTTTATGGGCGATGATTTGCCTGATATTTGCGTTTTGGAAAAAGTCGGGCTTCCTTGCTGCCCTCTGGATGCTGTTGACGAAGTCAAAGCCGTTTCCAAGTTTATTTCAACCCGTAATGGCGGTGAAGGTGCGGTAAGAGAGCTTTGCGAATTAATTCTTAAAAGCCAATCTTTCGACTTGAGAGAATTGCTTGAACGACCCGTGAAAATTAAGTGTGGAACGTAATCAGTGAGAGGTGAAAGGTGAGAAGAAGTTGAACAATCGAATAGTCTAAAAGTTGAAAAGTTTAATTTTAACTTATAAACTATTCACTTGTTTACCTTATAACCTAAATAATTTTACATTTTCAATTTTCAATTTTCCATTTGTTAAATCAACTTATCGACTTATAAACTTATAAACTAAAAAGGACAAAATATGTACGAATTAAAAACACAAATGTACTTTTCGGCAGCACATCATTTGTTAAACTATGAAGGAAATTGCGAAAACCGTCATGGTCATAATTGGCTTGTGGAAATGTTTGTCGTCGGAAATGAACTCGACAAAAGCAATATTTTAATTGATTATAAAGTTTTAAAAAAAGAATTGAAAAAAGTTTTAGACTACCTTGATCATCAGGATATTAATGAATTACCGGAATTTAAAGGCATAAGTCCGAGCAGTGAAATAATCGCAAAATTTATCTATGATAAAATAAAAGAAAGAATAGGAATAGTAAGCAAGATTGCGGTTTGGGAAACACCGACATCCTGTGCAACTTACAGTGAGTAGGTAAAAGAACGGTAAATATGGGTATTGAAAACTTAATTCTAATTGCAAAATCAATAATTTTAGGAGTAGTAGAGGGTATTACGGAATTTTTGCCTATATCTTCAACCGGACATATGATTATAGTCGGTCATTTTATAAATTTTAGCGGAGATTTTGCAAAATTATTCGAAATTGTTATCCAACTTGGAGCAATACTTGCCGTTATTGTTCTTTTCCGCAACAAAATTTTCGGGTCTTTTAAAAAACTTAAGCCAAAAGAAGAAGGCTTCCGATTATGGACAAATTTAGCGTTAGCTTTTATACCTGTCGGTATTTTCGGGTTATTTTTTCATAAAATTATTGAAAAATATTTAATGTCAACTGTTCCGGTTGCCTGGGCACTTCTTGTCGGAGGTATATGGATGATTTATGCAGAAAACAAATACCGCAACAATTCTAAAATTCAAGATATAGATAAAATCGGGTACAAAGAAGCTTTTATAATCGGCTGTTTTCAGTGTTTATCAATTCTTTGGCCCGGATTTTCAAGATCTGCGGCAACTATTATCGGCGGCTGGATTATGGGACTTTCAAGCATTGCAGCAGCAGAATTTTCGTTTTTCCTTGCAATTCCTACAATGATTGTAGCAAGTGCTTTTGAACTCTTAAAATCCGGTTCAAAATTGTCAAGACCTGAAATTTTTGCATTAATTATCGGCTTTGTTGTTTCTTTCATTGTTGCAATTATTGTTGTAGCAAAATTTATTGAATTTTTAAAGACCAAACCAATGAAAAGTTTTGCAGTTTATAGAATATTTGTCGGGATTATAATCTTAATATTTGCTTATTTCAAGATTATTTAAGTATTCAATTGAACGTTTTGCAAGCAATTCGTTTTTTAATTTCTTATTTTTACGGTCTTTTTTGGGCAGGTCAATCGGCGTAACAATTCCCCAATTGGAATTTATAGGCTGAAATTTTTCATGATTTTTATCTGAAATATAAGCACACAAAGCTCCAAGCATTGTTTCTCTGGGCAATTCGCAGAGTGGACATACCTGCCTGGCAATATTTTTTAAATATCTTGCCATGTTAATCCCTGCCAACATGCCTGTGGCAATTGATTCGGTATAGCCTTCGACTCCGGTAATTTGCCCTGCAAAAAACAAATCGGGGCGTTTCCTTGTTTGCAGGGTAGCGTTTAGAACTTTCGGGCTGTTGATAAAAGTATTTCTGTGCATTACACCATAACGGACAATATTGGCATTTTCAAGACCCGGGATTGAATGTAGCAACTCTTTTTGGGCACTCCATTTTAAATTAGTCTGAAATCCGACCAGATTATAAAGAGTTTTTGCCGAATTATCCTGCCGAAGTTGAACAACAGCGTAATTTTCCTTGCCTGTACGTTTGTCAATAAGCCCTACCGGCTTCATCGGACCAAAACGTAATGTATCAAATCCACGGGATGCCAAAACTTCAATCGGTAAACAAGATTCAAAGAATTTTGCATCTTTTTCGAACTCTTTTAACTCGATTTTCGGAGCGTTAATTAAAATATTATAAAATTTTTCATACTGTTCCCTGTCCATCGGACAATTGATGTAAGAGGCATTTGAGGATATTTGAATAAATTCATTACCTTTTGCTTTTAGCTTTTTGCTTTTTGCTTCTTCTTTGTCATAACGATTAGCATAAAAAGCTGTATCAAAATTTATACTGCCACATTCCACAATAGGTGCAATTGCGTCGAAAAAATGCAGATGTTCGCTTTGCGTAAATTCTTTTATTGAATTTGCCAAACCGTCACTTGTCAATGGTCCTGATGCTATAACTGTCGGGATGTCAAAGATTTGAGTAATTTCTTCTTTTATAATATTAATATTCGGGTTTTGTTCAATCAATTGAGTAATACGTTTAGAAAAAAGTTCTCTATCAATTGCCAAGGCTCCGCCTGCCGGAACTTGACATTCATAAGCAACTTTAATTAATTCAGAGCCAAGTATTTCCATTTCATGTTTTAACAGCCCTGATGCGTTAGTAATATCATAGGAGCCGAGACTGTTTGAGCAGACAAATTCGGCAAAATTCTCGCTTACATGTGCTCCTGTCATTTTTTCTGGACGCATTTCATAGAGATTAACTTTTATTCCTTGTTTGGCAAGCTGTAAGGCACACTCAGAACCCGCCAGACCTGCACCGATAACATTTACTTCCATTTTTTACCTGTTTTTTGCTGTCGGGCAAGAATGCCCGACCTACTTCCTAATCACTTGTAGAAAAGTAACCGTTTTTCCTGAATATTTTTTTTGTTTAATCATTTCAAAGCCTGATTTGGAATAACAAATTTCTTCTACATGCTCCAATATGACTATCCCGCCATCTTTTAACAATGAATATTTGCTTATTTTGTTTAAACAATCTTCATAAACTCCGCTAAAATAAGGCGGATCAAGATAAATAACATCAAATTTTCTATCTAGCTTTGCCAAAAGTTTTAAACTGTCACCGATTATTAAATCAGAAGGGAGTTTTATACTTGTATAATTTTCTTTTAAAACTTTTGCTGTTTTGGGATTTTTTTCCAATGCCAGAATACTCTCAAATCCTCTGGAAAGAGCTTCCAATCCCATTATACCCGACCCTGCAAAGGCATCCAGAAAAGACTTACCTTCAAAATCCATCATCGAAAATAAAGTATTAAAAACTCCTTCCCGCATCTTTGACAATGTCGGGCGGACGGTTTTATCATCGGGCGTAAAAACTTTTCGCCCCTTGTAAATTCCCGCAGTTATAATCATGTAAAAATTATAGCAATAAAGTAGCGGGTTTGCAAAGCAAACCCGCCGCCTTCCTGAACTTTTTATTTAATTATTACTTAAAACCAGTTTAAGCATGGCTAAGTTTTTAATCGAAAACATTTTATGTTTATTATGCTGATTTTCAGAGATGTCAAAAATCCGCATAATTCTTCTGATTTCTTCAACGTCGTTTCTTGTACTGAACCTGTAAACATTTTCTATCGGATCTGATACAACCGACATTAAGGTATTGAGTTCTCGTTCGTTCATATATGCCTCATTAAAGATGTATATTATTATAAAAACATTTTCTTTCTAAAAAGTGCTCTTTTTTTAAAAAATATTAAGCAAATTAAAAATGGATAATGGAAAATGGAAAATTATTTAGTTTATAAGTTGATAAGTCGATAAGTTGAGTAGGAGCTTGCGGAAAAATTAGGAATTTTTCTCGCAATCTCCCTTTGTCTTGGATTATTCTGGGTGTGGCAAAAGTGTTATTTTGCCACACCTTACGAGTTTCGCTTTGCTCACTCTAAACGGCGTTTCACGGGTCGAGGTCTCGCCCCGTTACAGCCTCTGCTCGCAATCCGCTTCCAAGGTCGGATTTGAAAAATCTCAAAAAACTGTCCTTTTTTGGATTTTTCCGCGTCCTCTAGTTTTAAAAGTGAGCAGTGGAAGAAGTGAAGCGTGAGGCATGAAGGTCTCAGCGAATAGCTTTCCCTCTTTCCTTCTTTCCCTCTTTCCCTCTTTTCTATTTCATTTTTACCTTTCACATTTCACATTTCACATTTCACATTTTTGTAATATAATTTATTCATAATAAAAACAGGAGGGATTATGTCAAAGAGGTATGATGCAGGGGAAGTAGTTACCGCAATGGTAACACCTTTCAATAAAAACAAGGAAATTGATTATAAGAAAGTTGAGGAATTGGCAAAATATCTTGTGAAAAACGGTTCGGATGCTATTTTAGTTGCAGGAACAACCGGTGAATGTCCTACTTTAACAAACGAAGAGGAACTCGAACTTCTTTCCGTGATTAAAAAAGCAGTCGGAGATAAAGCAAAAATTATTATGGGAGCCGGTTCAAATTCAACCGAAACCGCTGTTAAAATGACAAAACGGATTGAAAAAGAAGGTGTGGACGCAATTCTTTCTGTTGTACCTTATTACAATAAACCGTCACAAGCAGGCATGATTGCTCATTTTTCTGCTATTGCCGAGACTACAAAACTTCCGATAATTTTATATAATATCCCAGGTCGAACAGGTGTAAATATGGATGTTAGTACCATAAAATTTCTGGCGGAAAAATATAGAAACATTATTGCCGTAAAACAAAGTTTTCCGGATATGGATACAATTTCAGAACTAAGACTGGCATGTCCCGAAGATTTTGTTATTTATTCGGGTGATGACAGCTTAACCCTGCCGATGCTCTCGATTGGCGTTCATGGAGTAATCTCGGTTGCTTCACACCTTTGGGGGAATGAGATAAAAACAATGATTCATAATTTTAAAACAGGTAATTTTAATGTCGCAAAGAACATGCACTTAAAGCTTTATCCTGTTTTGAAGAAAATATTTATGGCACCAAATCCTGTTCCGATTAAAGCAGCATTGGAAAGAGCAGGCTTAATAAGCAACTATGTAAGGCTTCCGTTGGTACCTTTGGCTGAAGAACAAAAAAGAGAATTGTTTGAAGTCATAGATGCATTCAACAAGGATTAGCCAAGGCGGATTATATTAAATAATAATTTTTTGATAAAATTAATAATAATTAGTCATGCTGAACTTGTTTCAGCATCTAACCCGTTTACTACGTTAGAAAGATCCCGAAACAAGTTCGGGATGACGAAATCTCGTAATTAGAAAAATAAAGGCAAGAAAAAATGAAGAATAAAAAAATAATGTTTTGGATAATATTTGCGATAGTAATAGTTTGTACTGTTGTTATATTTGTTAAACCGACAAAGCTCGGATTGGATTTAGTAGGCGGCTCAAGGCTTGTGCTTGAGGCACAAACAACTCCTACCGTGGCTAAAATCACACCCGATATGATGGATAGCTTGAGATTTGCCATAGAAAACCGTGTTAATAAACTTGGTGTTGCTGAGACCGTGGTTCAGCAAACAGGAGATAAAAGACTTTTAATTGAGATTCCGAATATTTCGGATTTATCTAAGGCAAAGGAATTTTTAGGCGAGACAGCAGAACTCGATTTTAAAAAAGAAGGTTCAATGATAAACGGTGAACAAACCTGGATTTCAACGGGCTTAAGCGGGAAGGATTTAAGCAAAGCGATTTTAAACACTTCACAAAACGGTCAGTGGGTTGTTGATTTGCAGTTTAATGATAAAGGAACAAGAAAATTTGCTGATTTAACGACAAAAATGGTCGGAAAACCTATGGCGATATTCTTTAATGGAACACTTCAGTCTGCTCCGGTTATAAGAGAGCCTATCATTAGTGGGAATGCTCAGATTTCAGGCGGAGATACAGGGTTTGAGTATGAAGAAGCTAAGAAAATGGTTGATTTGTTAAATGCAGGCGCACTGCCTGTTCCGGCAAAAATTATCGAAGAAAATACGGTTGGACCGACTTTGGGTGCAGACAGTATTGAAAAGTCAAAGATAGCAGGGATTATCGGACTTGGATTGGTTATGCTTTTTATGATTGCGTTTTATCGATTACCGGGATTAATCGCAGATGTTGCTTTGATTTGCTACAGCATAATTCTTTTTGCATTGTTCAAAACAATTCCGGTTACACTGACTCTTGCAGGAATTGCGGGTTTTATTCTCAGTATCGGGATGGCGGTTGATGCCAATATTCTTATTTTTGAAAGAACAAAAGAAGAATTGAGAGCCGGCAGAACCTTATTTACGGCAATAAACGCCGGGTTTGACCGTGCTTTTGCAAGTATTTTCGATTCAAACATGTCGACAATTATTACCTGCATAATCCTTTATATGCTTGGAACAAGTGTTGTAAAAGGGTTTGCGCTTACACTGGCTTTAGGTGTAATTGTTTCTATGTTCAGTGCAATTACAATAACAAAGAACATAATGCACCTTGTATTCGGTACAGGTGATTTAAAATATCCTCAATTATTCGGATTGAGAAAAGATGAAATAGGAAAAGCGTTTGAGGTTACAGAGACTAAACGTGAAAAAGCAAAATTCGGAGTATTAGAATAGGTTATAGGGTGAAAAGGTTATAAGGTGAAAAGATAAAAAAATATTAAACTATTCACCCTTTCACCTGTTCACCTATTCACCTAAAAAGGAGCTAAAATGAGTAGTGAAACAATAGGTAGTAAGCATTTAATAGATATAGTAAAATATAGATTTTTGTGGTTTGTACTATCTGCGGTATTAATTTTACCGGGGGTTGTCGCAATGATTTATTCGAGCATGATTTATCCAAACCATGCACCGCTTAAAGTCGGAATTGATTATACAGGTGGAACAATTTTGCAGTATTCCGTTGATAAATCGGTTAAACCAAGAGAAATTACGCAAATAAGCGAAAAATTGAAAAATACAGGTGTTGAAAACCCTTTCTTGCAGGTAATAAATGTCAATCCTTCAAGTGCAAAGTCCAAGGATATGAAATCAATTATTTCTATAAGAACAAAGTTCATCGGTGAAAAAGACACAAAAGAACTTAATAAAATTTCCGGCGTTATGAGCATTGAATATCCTAATTCTCAGCTTATTCAGGTGAGTTCAATCGGTCCTACATTAGGAAGCGAATTGCTTAAAAATTCCCTTTTTGCACTTGCTCTGGCTGCTTTAGGTATTGTTATTTACTTGACGATAAGATTCCAGCTTGATTTTGCAATAGCTGCAATTATATCACTTTTGCATGATGCATTAT
>JAQVKX010000092.1 GCA_028694425.1 Candidatus Gastranaerophilales bacterium | reverse complement strand
TCGTCTCAACGTTTAAAAGTTCGGGTGGGACAGAGGTTACGACAAGCGATTTGACGGATGGAGCTGATTTAGGGCATTCAACCTGGACACAGGCGACTGTCGGACTTAGCTTCGCGGACGGCACAAACGCCATAATCGCCTACGACCCGAGTTGTGCGTATCTTGACTGGACGAATAACGAGGGCTCGATTTACGGAGAAGGCGGAAGCACGGGCAAAAGCTTCATCCCGGGAAACACAACGGCATGTGTTGCGATAGTTTATGACATAAACGGCAACCAAAAACCGAACGTTGTCGGAAAAGATATCGGTGAACTCAATGCGGTACTGGGTGATGATGATTGTGTTCAAGTCGGAAGCTTGTGTATATCTAAAGCTAATGTAAATCATACTTATATAGACACAAGTGTAGATAATACTTGGGACAATAATTGTACCAGTAGTAATTATAATTGTACCCATAATCGTTGGGCTGCAGCAAGAAAAGCATGCAATGATTTAGGAATGCATCTTCCTTCAGATTCTGAATTAACAGCAATATATAATGCCACAAGCAAAAATTTAGGTATTAAAAGTCTACTTAATATGTCTTATTATTATTGGACTTCTTTAGAGCAGAGTAGTACTCAAGCATGGGAGCGAAGATTTTCAAATGGTAAACATGAATATGGGGGTAAATGCAATGATTGCTATACTCGTTGTATAAAATAAACGGATATATAAGGTGAATTTATGCAACGATATAAAGAAACGTGCAGGTCTCTTAAAAAAGTGATATTAAAAGGATTTCGTAAAAAGATAAAAAATAAACCGACTTTTGCAAGTCGGCTAAAAACCACGTATTAGAAGAGAGGAATTAGAGAGTGTAAGCTTTCACTTACACTACTTATGTACCACTTTTTTAAAGTTTTATAACATTTATTCGCATTTTCTTTTAAATTTCGTTACAAATGTTAATGAAAATATCTTTTTTAATGTACAATGAAAGAATGGAAGTTATAAAAGAACTTAAAAATAAAATTATTGTATCTGTTCAGGCGGCTGCAGACGAGCCTTTGTACAAAGAAGATTGCATAATTGCAATGATGCACTCTGTTGTTACAGGCGGAGCCGGCGGGTTAAGGGTTGCAGGTGTTCGTGATGTAAAAAACGCAAAAAAGTTATTCAATATCCCCGTAATCGGGATTACAAAACCCGACAAACTCCCTGATAACTGGATGGATGTAGTTTATATAACTCCCACACTTGAAGACGTTGATGCTTTAATTCAATCAGGTGCTGATATAATCGCCTTTGACGGAACTTCAAGAGAACGTAAATGCCAGCTTGACGTTATGATTAATAGAATAAAATCGGCAAACAAGCTTGCAATGGCAGATATTGCAACTTTAGAAGACGGTCTGAATTGTGAAAAACTTGGTGCTGATATACTTTCAACGACTTTATCGGGATATACAACGGAAACAAAATCAAATTCTACCGAGCCGGATTTTGAACTTTTGAAAAAATTGGTTAAAAACACCAAACTTCCTGTTATACTTGAAGGAAGAATCTGGGAACCGCATCAAGTCAGAAAAGCATTTGAACTGGGTGCATATTGTGTAGTAATCGGTTCGGCAATTACACGTCCGCAACTTATAACTAAGAGGTTTATTAATGAGGTGAATAGGTGAATAGGTGAATAGGTGAATAGATTTTTAACAATAAACTTTTCACCCTTTCACCTTATAACCTTTTCACCTAAATATAAGAGGTGAAAAATGTCACAAAAAGCGTTAGCATTAGATATCGGCGGAACAAAAATTTATAATACAATCGTTGACGAAAACGGCAATATTTGCGGTGAAATCGAAAAACACTCCACACCAAAAACTATTGATGAGTTTAATATTTTGCTTAAGAATATTTTTTCAAAATATGAAAATGATGTTGATATTATTGCAATTGCGACAGCAGGAGCAGTGAATAACGAAAATAATAAAGTTATCAGCTCAACGGGAAATCTTCCTAAGGGATATAACCAAATTAATTTTCAAGCTCTTAGCAACAAGAAAGTCTTTCTTGAAAACGATGCAAATGCAGCCGCTTGGGCTGAACATATTTTAGGTGCATCAAAAAACTGTCCTTATTCAATTATTTTAACTCTCGGAACAGGTGTCGGCGGCGGAATAATCTTAAATAACAAACTTTATAAGGGCAAATCCGGAGGTGCAGGCGAAATGCATTTTAAGATGTATGCCGACAAACGCCGTAGGTGTTCTTGCGGTTCTTGGGATTGTTTTGAGGCTTATGCTTCAGGCACAGGGCTTAGAAAGACTGCACAAGAAATTCTAAACAATCAAAATATCACGACTTATGACGTAATTGAAGGTGTCAAAAACGGTGATGAAAAGATGCAACAAGTTTTTACTAAATGGCAGGATGATATTCTTGCAGGGCTAATCGGGCTTACAAATCTTTTCGATCCTGATTGTATTGTGCTTTCGGGTTCAATGGCGGAGTTTGTTGATACAAATTATCTGGAAAGTTCTGTCAATGAAGAAATTGTCACAACTCCGATTAAGGTGTACAGGGCAACAGCAGGGAATTATTCTGGAATGATTGGAGCGGCATTGTTGGCAATGAGCAAGTAAAAAGCAAAATGCAAAAAGCAAAAAATATTTTAGCTGAAAGGTTAAAATAAATAAAAATTTGAAAATAGAAAATGTAAAATCAAGTATAACTTTCCCCTCGCCCCTTGAGGGAGGGGGTAAATGATTTGGCTTTGTGTATTTTCCCCTCGCCCCTTGAGGGAGAGGGATGAATTTCAACACGAGGTAAGAGTGTTAGAAATTCAGGGTGAGGGGTAAAAAGTTTACGGGTAAGCAATATACCCCTCTCCGAAATCAAAGATTTCGACCCTCCCGCAAGGGGAGGGTATGTAAATAGAGGAATTCACTTTCAATAAGGATAAAAATGGGTAAATCTAAACGACGAATTTTACATAAAGGAATAAATAACCAAATTACGAATCTTAAGCGTGGGGATGCTTTACGGAATGTGGTTAATGCCTGTAATGCTAAAAAAATTGATGCCGGAACAAAGGATTTAATTTCTCTTTTCGGGTTTTCAGCCGAAGAACTTCTTGAGTTTGGTGCACGATATGAAGATGTTGTAGGATTAAATGGGATTTTAAGCTAATTTATAAGTCTTTGATAACTTTATCATAAAACTTTCTCATTTTGCTTAAGCTTTTTTGTATATCATTAAGTGCAAAATTAATAGTATTTGATTCAATCAAAATATCATCAATTAAATCTTTTAAATATTTTTTTGTATTTTCTTTCATCTTTACCTCTCGGTATCGCATTACATTATAGTATAATATAAATTACAGTATACTATAATTTATATTATTTGTCAATGGTGATAAAATATGTTTATGAAGTATAATGAGTTAGCGAAAAATTTTGGTTTTCAAATAAAAATGATGCGTATGAAAAAAGGTGTTACACAAGCACAGCTTGCGGAACTTTTGAACTGTCAGGAAAATTATGTGAGTTGTATTGAAACAGGCAAGGTAAATGTTACATTAAAAACAATTAATAAAATTGCTAACTCTCTTGGTGTTAAAGAATTAAAATTTTTTGATTTTGAAGATTGATTTTTTATTTTATTGAGTAATAATTTCTTTAAAGCGTGCTAAATCGTCTGCTGTATCTATTCCTATCGGCACAAAGTCAACAATAAACGTTTTAATCTTCATTCCTGCCTGCAATGCCCTTAATTGTTCAAGGCTTTCTGCCAGTTCAAGAGAAGATTGTTTTAACTGTGTCATTTTTAATAAAGCTTCCCTTTTATATCCGTAAATCCCTAAATGCCCGTAAATTTTTACAAAGCCCTGATTCCTTTCGTAAGGTATTTTTGCACGTGAAAAATAAAGTGCATAACCGTTATCATCAAAAACACACTTTACACAATTAGGATTTTCCATTTCTTTTTTGTCTGCTATAGGTCTTATAAGTGTTGAAATATCTGCGCTATCTTCCTTCACGCCTTTAATAACCATATCAATACTTTCAGGGGTAATTAAAGGTTCATCGCCCTGAAGGTTGACTATATAAGAAATTTCCGGGTGTCTTTCGGCAACCTCTGCAATCCTGTCGCTTCCGCTGGTGTGAGTATCGAGGGTCATTTCAGCCTCGGCACCAAACAATTCTGCCGTATTGTAAATTTCTTCGCTGTCTGTCGCAATAATAACCCTGTCCGCTGAATTTACCCTCACGGCTTTTTCCCAAACCCACTGAAGTATAGGTTTGTCTTTGACTTTAATCAAAGGTTTGCCTTTCAATCTTGTTGAATTATATCTTGCGGGAATGATTATTGCGGTTTCGTTCATAGTTTCCTCGTTTTATATTGGTATGCAAGTATGCCCACCTTACTGATTACTGATAAATTGTCATGCTGAACTTGTTTCAGCATCTTTTCAGTGTAGTAAATTGGCTAAATCTTAAAATAAAATCAACCTTAAAAGTCTATTCCTTAACCACACCAAGATTTCTGTACTTATTATATCTTTCCTCTTTTAATTTTTCTGCAGGAAATTTAGATAGTTCATTAATCGAAGTTATAATTATTTTTTTTAGTTCGCTGCCCATCTCTGCATAATCATTATGAGCACCGCCTAAAGGTTCTTTAATTATGCCGTCAACGATTTTAAACTGCATTAAGTCGGGACCGGTAATTTTGAGTGCTTCTGTGGCGGTTGAAGTCATTGCAGCATCTCTCCAAAGAATTGACGCACATCCTTCAGGCGAAATTACCGTATAATAAGCATGTTCAAGAATTAAAACTTTATCCGCAACACCCAACCCTAAAGCTCCGCCGGAACAACCTTCACCTGTTATAACTGCGACAATCGGAACATTAAGTTTTGCCATTTCTCTTAAGTTAACCGCAATTGCAATACCTTGTCCCGTTTCTTCTGCCGTAATCCCCGGATATGCACCTGGTGTATCAATCAGAGTTACAATAGGCATATTAAATTTATTTGCGTGGTAAAACAATCTTAGGGCTTTTCTGTAACCTTGCGGCTGCGGCATACCGAAATTATATTCCAGGTTTTCCTTTGTGGATTTGCCTTTCTGGGTTCCAACAAGTATAACTGATTTTCCGTCGATTTTCGCAATACCGCCGATAATTGCCCTGTCATCCAATCCGGCTCTATCACCGTGAAGTTCAATAAAATCGTCGGTTATCAAATCAACATAATCAAGAAAATTCGGTCTATTAGAATGTCTTGCAATTTGTAATTTCTGAGCCGGCTTGAGGTTTGCGTAGAGCTCTTTTTTATAGTCCATTGCCTGTTGTTCAAATGTTTCTATTTCTTTATTTAAGTCCATGCCTGACTCCAAACTTATTTTTTTTAGTTCTTCTATTTTATTTTGAATTTCTAAAATCGGTTTCTCAAATTCCAGTGTTATCATAATTATTTATACTCCCCTGAAATAATAAGCAGTAAATAGTTGATATCTATTCACCATTCACTATTCACTATTTATGCATTTCCAATATTTTTGTTAACGTTTGCTTCAAATCTTTCCGTTTCGAAATTACGTCTACTTGCCCGTATTTTAACAAATATTCCGCTGTTTGGAAATCAGACGGAAGTTTTTGCCTGATTGTTTGTTCAATAACTCTCCGACCTGCAAAGCCTATTCTTGCACCTTGTTCTGCAATGATTATGTCGCCGAGTGTTCCAAAACTTGCCGTAACACCGCCAAATGTAGGTTCAGTTAACAAACAAATATATAAAATCTTTTCTTCATCCATTCTTGCACAAGCACATGAAGTTTTAGCCATTTGCATTAAGCTGAGGGCACTTTCCTGCATTCTTGCACCGCCGGAGGAAGTAATAGCAAGCATTGGAATTTTCTGTTTAACTGCTTCTTCCATAATTCGGGTAATTTTTTCACCGACAACACTGCCCATTGAACCGCCCATGTAATCAAAATCCATTACCGCAGTTGCTACTTTATTCCCGTTAATTTCCCCTGTACCTGTAATTACGGCGTCATCAAGTCCGGTTTTGTCGTTTGCTTTTTGGATACGTTCTTTATAAGATTCTGTATCGACAAATTCTAATGGGTCTGTAGGTTTAACTTGTGCAAACATTTCGATGAAACTGTCTTTGTCAAAAAGCTGTGATATTCTTGTCCTTGCATTTATTCTGAAATGATAATCGCACAAAGGACATACCATGTCATTATCTTCCAGGTCTTTTTTCGGAATCTGGGCTTCACAGTGAACACATTTAGTCCAAAGTCCCGGCAGTCCGTCATCTTCTATTTTAGCTTCAACAGCTTTTCGTTGTTCCTGAGCCACTTTACGTTTCTCAAACCAAGATTGTATGGTCATTGTGTTTGTTTACTCCTTGTTATTACTTTAAAGCTTTATGCCTCAGTAAATAGTAAATAGTGAATAGTAATCTATTTACTATTTCCTATTTGCTATTCACTTTTTATAATTATACCTCAAAAAATAATTATTTATTCTTTGTAGTCGGATTTACAAAGATTTTCCTTATATTTTCGGATATTTTGACATTTTGTAAAGCAATATTATACTTTTTTAAGTCAGCAATGTTTTCTTGTTCTTTAAGTAAGTCTCTGTCGGGGACTTTCAAACTATTTTTAACTTTTTCAAATTCACTCGGGACTTTTTTTTCTATTAAATGTGCGATTATTTCATCAATGTCATGTGAATGATATCCGTATTTAGCAGCAATTTCAGACGGTGTTGTCCCCGAATTGAACCGATACAACCATTGTAAAGTCATTTTATCCTGCTTGGAAAGAGCTACAACACCATATTTATGTGGCGAATACATGATGTCCTCTTCAAACGGGCTGTGTCCTAAGCCCAGTGCATGACCGATTTCATGGAGAATTGTGTGATAAACTTCATCTTCGTGCATGTAGTCTTTATGTATTATCCCGTCGGAGATACCTATTTGAATTTCTGCAGAATACAGAAGGTTTGCATTCAGGTGAAAATAGCAATGACCTAACGCTTGTCTGTCCACCCGTTTCCAATCCAGATTGACTTGAGAATTCAACAAAGACGTAACAATTTCAAAAACAATTTTCCCTCCGCTTGCCTTTTCCCAAGTGTTTAATGCCCTCAACACCATTTCTTTATACTTATATTCTTCAGAAATTTTGGAATAAAACCTGAACGGTGCAATATAAAACTTTAAGGGCATAGCCTTATCAGCCCAGCGAATAATCTTTCCGTTTCGTAAACTTTGTTGTAAATAAGTTTTCTTTTGCATATAATAATTTTACAACCTAATGTGAATTTAGGCAAATCGATGTTTTCAGGTGAAAAGGTTATAAGGTGAACAGGTGAAAAGTTTTTCATAAATAACCGTTAACCTGTTCACCTTTTCACCCCTTCAACTAAAAACTTAAGTTATTAAATAATACAAGGAGCGAACAAACCCATGGATATGATGAAAATGATGAAACAGGCACAGAATCTTCAAAAACGTCTGAAAGACGCACAAGATGAGCTTGCTAATGTAGAAATAACCGGAGAAGCAGCTGGAGGAGCCGTAAAAGTAGTTTGCGACGGACAAGGAAAATTTAAATCAATTAAATTAACTCCCGAAGCAATTAATCCTGAAAATCCTTCTTCTATTGATGAAGACACTGTTGAGATGCTTGAAGATGTTATTACAACAGCGATTTTACAGGCAAGCAACAAAGCTGCTCAGGAAATGGAAGCTAAAATGAAGTCCTTAACAGGCGGGATTAATATACCGGGACTGTTTTAGAAGGTGAATAGTGAAATGTGAAAAGTGAAAAAAACTTGAATGGGTGAACAGTTTTGTTTTCTACGCATCTACGCCTCCACGCATCTTGTCTTCCATTTCCTATTTCCTGTTTAATCAAGGAGCATTAATGATTTATCCAAAATCAATTGCAGCATTAATAGAGCAATTTCAAAAATTTCCGTCGGTAGGTCCTAAATCGGCACAAAGAATGGCTTTTTATCTTTTAAAGATGCCTAAAGCTGAAGTGGAAAAATTTGCAAAAACAATAATTGAGGCAAAAGAAAATACTTTCGCCTGTGATGTTTGTTTTAATATGTCGTCGACAAATCCTTGTGAAATCTGCCAATCTGCCTCCAGAGATAAAACTACCATATGTGTTGTTTCGGAGACTAAAGATCTTATTGCAATAGAAAAAACAAACGAATTTTTCGGGCTATATCATGTCTTGCAAGGTTTAATTTCTCCGATTGACGGAATCGGAGCAGATGATATAAGGATTAAAGAGCTTTTGCACAGATTAACCGAAAATGATGTTAAAGAAGTAATTTTAGCATTAAATCCTTCTGTGGAAGGCGAAGCTACAAGTCTTTATTTGAGCAAATTAACCAAACCTTTCGGGATAAAAATTACCCGTATTGCTTTTGGTCTGCCTGTCGGAGCAGATTTGGAATATGCAGATGAAATTACTCTTGCACGTGCAATCGAAGGCCGCAGGGAAATGTAGGTAGGTCGGGCTTTCCAGCCCGACAAAAATAAACCATCCACCACCTGTTTATTGATTT